>JAFSOW010000189.1 GCA_017443165.1 Acidaminococcaceae bacterium
GTTCATTTTGTTCACCAGCCTGTTTCTGGCGGGGGGCGCCGCTTTCTGGGCCATCCATACCGATCCGGCCATCCGGGCGGCCCTGCCTGATTTTCCGTGGTTCAGTCTTTTGGGGCGGGGGGCAGGCAGCGCAGCATCCAATTTCCTGTCTGTACTGGTGGGGGTTATCTGTACGCAGACCTATATCCAGGCTCTGTTTTCCGCAAAAGACCCGCAAACAGCGGCTTACGGTGCTTTCGCCGCTGCCCTGGTAGCTATTCCTGTGGGACTTCCCTGTTCCATGATAGGTATGTATATGCATGCGGTTGAGCCCAACGTACAGCCCCTGCTTGTGTTGCCAACATACTTGCTGCATCATCAGCCGGCCCTTATCGGGGGCATGGCCATGGGCGGTATCATCATTTCCATCATCAGTTCCATCGGCGGTCAGTCTCTGGGCATGGGAACTATCGTTTCCAAAGATATCCTGGCTCCGCTGTTCAGCATAAAAAATGACAGCACTCTGCTGAAGCTGAACCGGGTCACCGTAGTGTTGATCATGGTCATCGGTTGCGTGTTTTCCATTATTTTCCAGGATACCCAGTTCCTGTTCTGGAACTATCTGTCTCTGGGCCTGAGGGGCGGCGGTATCTTTTTGCCTCTGACCCTGGCCGTGTTCAAACCGGGCTGCGTCAGCAGCAAATGGGTAATCATTTCAATGGTGGCAAGTACCGCAGTGGCCATTATAGCTACGATTATACAGACGCCGGTTAAACCTATGTTCCTTGCGGTGGCGGTGAGCCTGATCCTGCTGTTGCCGGGGATTCTGTCAAAGAAAGAATGACTGCGGTGCGCAGCTTGATAATAGTATTAACAAAGGATGGTTGGTTATGTCATGTAAATCCGTTTTTGTTAAAAATTCTGCTAAAAGGATACTGATGACGCTGTTGCTTTTGCTGGCGGTGTGTAACTTCACGGGGGTAACGTGCGCAGAGGCAGCCGAAAATCGTCGTGCGGGCAGTAAAACGGAACAGGGGCTGAGTTCAAAAGGATCTGCAGTGCAGCACGCTGCTGTGTCACATGAAAAAGTCAGGTCTGTTGCCGGGGAGAGTAAGCCTGCGGCATCTGTAAAAACAACGGCAGTAACCGCTGTCAAAGATTCTGTGCCACTGCCTGCAAAGACTACGGTTCCTTCCATCGTGCGTAAATCCGTTAAGATTTCCGCCGTAGGAGACTGCACCATCGGCTGGGATGACCGCTTCAGCTGGGGCAACCGGTTCGATGCGTATCTGGAAAGCAACAACGGGGATTACAGCTATTACCTGGCAAAGGTCAGGGAAGTGTTCCGGGAAGACGATTTTACCATTGCCAACCTGGAAACAACATTTACTTCTTACCCGGTAAAAATGGAAAAGACGTTTAACTTCTCCGCGCCGGACGCGTATAAGAATGTGCTGCTGCAAGGCTGCATAGACGCAGTTAGCCTGGGCAACAACCACACCTATGATTTCGGCGAAAGGGGCTATCTGGATACTATGGCCGCGCTGGACAGCATCGGTATCCCGTATTTCGGTCACGATAAATATCTTGTGAAAGAAGTCTGCGGAGTAAAAATCGGATTATTCTCGTTGCTGGATTACGGATGTCAGTTCTATCATGAAATTGACAAGGCGCTGACATACCTGAAAAGCCAAAAATGTGATTTGATCATTGCCTGCATGCACTGGGGCGTGGAGCATACCTATGAGCAGACCTGGGCGCAGGTCACCATGGCCCATTATCTGATCGATAACGGCGTGGATCTGGTACTGGGCAGCCATCCCCACGTGCTTCAGGGCATTGAGAAATACAAAGGGAAATACATCCTGTATTCCATGGCCAATTTCTGCTTCGGCGGCAATACGGATCCCGATGACAAAGACACCATGATTTTCCAGCAGACCTTCACTTTTGTTAACGGTGAGTTGCAACCTGATGATTACATTAAAATCATTCCGGCATCCGTTTCCGGCGTGAGCTACTGCAACAATTACCAGCCTGTGGTGCTGGAAGGAGCGGAAAAGGAGCGGGTGATGCAGAAGATTATGAGATACAGCAGCGGGTTTGAGTACAGGGAATAAACGATAATACGGCGTTGTCTGACGGGAGTAATATCCGTGTCAGACAACGTTTTTTGTTTTCAGCAGAGCATGCAGCAACATGGTTAATATCTGCCTGCTGCTTCGCGAAATGCGGCTTCGCCGTCCCCATAAATTGCCGGTGATGTCCCGGCGTCAGACAGATATGGCGTCAGCAGCATGATGACTTCCGTTTTGCTTTTACTCCTGAAATGGTTTTTAAACAGAAAACCTAACAGAGGGATTTTGGAAAGGAAAGGGATCCGCTGCAGCTGCTTTTGTTCTTCTTCGCTGATGAGGCCGCCGATGACCAGTGTTTCGCCGTTCCGCATACGTACATTGGTATCGGTAGTCCTGCTGTTGATGCGGTAGTTTTTCAGCTCGCTGATTAGGGTGGGCGTGCTGACCTCGGTATGGACTGCAGACGTGATATAACCGTCGTCGCTGACGATGGGCGTATATTTCAGTTTAATGCCTGCATCCACGTATTCGGTGGAATAGGTACTCTCGCCGTTATTGTGCTTTTCCGTAACAACGGGAATATGGCTACCGATAAATATGCTGGCTTCTTTCCCCGGCAAGGTAATCAGGGATGGAGTTGCCAGTACTTTTGCCTTACCGCTGGTAATAAGGGCATTCAGTGTGGCACTGAATTGAAATTGCGCGCCGGTTCCGCGCCACAGGCGCAGATGTCCTTTATCGGATGTGTTTGCAACGCTGTTTCCCGGTGAAGCAGTGTTGTCGTGTTTTTCCTTGTTGTATTGGGGCAATGTGTCCCAGTTCCACTGTATCCCCAGGTTATTTTCGTCGGACTGGCTGATGGACAGGATTTTTGCTTCCAACGTGACCTGTTGGGTAGTCTTATCCAAAGTCGGTAACGCTTCTTTGATCTTCCTGGCTTCGGCAGGGCTGCCGTTGAACAGCAGGCTGTTACTACCGACGTCTGCCGCCAGTTTTCCGGTGTTTAGGACGGCGGACAGCGATTTCTGTAAATCTTCTGCTCTGGCATAATTCAGGGGAAACGTGTAAAAACCGGCGGATA
>JAFSOW010000190.1 GCA_017443165.1 Acidaminococcaceae bacterium
CAGTTCTCAAGGTTCCGCCGTCTTTCGACGACTTGGTTATAATAGCACTTCTTTTTCCCTTTGTCAACACTTTTTTTGGAAAAAACAAAAGATTATTTTTATATTTTGATCATTTACATAAAAACCGGGCAAAAAGCACAAAAAAAGAGAGGCTCACGCCTCTCTTTTTATACTTACGTTCAGAGTCTTACCCATTTTAAACTCAGGCAAGACTAACTCATACGCCTGTTTATTTGTTTTCCTCTTCCGCCTCGTCAACTTCTGCTTTTTCCTGCGCCAGCGGTTTCATGGTCGGGAACAGCAATACGTCGCGAATGGAAACAGCGCCTGTCAGGAACATAACCAAGCGGTCAATGCCGATGCCAAGACCGCCGGTAGGAGGCAGACCGTGCATCAGCGCGTTGATAAAGTCTTCATCCATCATACCGGCCTCTTCATCACCGGCGGCGCGCTCTTCCATCTGTTTTACAAAGCGCTCCCGCTGGTCGATGGGGTCGTTCAGCTCGGTAAAGCCGTTGCACAGTTCACGACCATAAATGAATCCCTCAAAGCGGTCTGTAATCTCGGGATCCTCCACACTGCTCTTGGCAAGAGGAGAAATTTCTTTGGGATACTTGTAGATAAAAATCGGCTGGATCAGCTTGTCTTCCACGAATTCGTCAAAGAACGCGTTAATAATCTTGCCCACACCCCAGGATTCTTCATATTCCACATGGGCTTCATCAGCCATCTTCCGAGCCGTTGCCAGATCGGTCACGCCGTTAAAATCCGCCCCACTGTACTGTTTTACCGCATCAATCATGGTAACGCGGGGCCAGGGACCGGCTAAATTAATCTCCTGACCTTCGTAAACGATCTGCAAAGTGCCTAATACTTTCTGCGCCGTCTCCGTTACGATCTTTTCCGCAATATCCATCATGGTATCCATATCACCATAAGCCTGATACAGTTCGATGCTGGTAAATTCCGGATTATGTTTGATGTCGATGCCTTCGTTTCTGAAAATACGGCCGATTTCGTATACCCGTTCCAGACCGCCGACAATCAGACGTTTCAGGTTAAGTTCGGTAGCAATACGCAGATACAGCTGGATATCCAGCGCATTATGATAGGTAATGAAAGGACGGGCCGTGGCGCCGCCGGAAATCGTGTTCAGAACCGGAGTTTCAACTTCCAGGTAGCCTTCGTTGTCCAGGATTTCACGGATGCTCTTGATAATCTGGGTACGTTTGATAAATACATCTCTGACGTCCGGATTAACAATCAGATCCAGATACCGCTGCCGGTAACGCAGGTCCACGTTGGTCAGCCCATGCCATTTTTCCGGAAGCGGTTTCAGCGCTTTGGACAGGAATTCCAGATTTTCAACACGGATAGAAGGCTCGCCCATATGGGTTTTAAATACTGTGCCCGTAACGCCGATAATATCGCCGATATCCATCAGCTTAATCAGGGAATAATTATCTTCTCCCAATATGTCTTTGCGGGTGTAAAGCTGGATTTTCCCGGTACTGTCCTGCAAATCGATAAAGCTGGTTTTGCCGTGGCCGCGGATTGCCATCACACGGCCGGCAGCCTTGACAACGGTTCCGTCCGCTTCCATCTGCTCCACATTTTCATAAATCTCTTTGGTATGATGGGTCCAGTCAAACCGGTGACCGAAAGGACGGATTCCCCGCTCTTCCAGCTTATGCATCTTATCGATACGGTTCTGCATCTGTTCATTAATGTCCATTGCCGGAGCCTGTTTACCCTGAACATTCTTCTTGTCTTCTGCCATTCTGTTTCTCCTGATTATTTAATCTTAACTATCTTATACTGATGATCCCCCACCGGAGTGCGTACCGTGACTACCGTGCCAACCTTCTTTCCCATGATGGCAGCGCCAATGGGAGACTCGTTGGAAATCCGTCCCGCAAAAGGATCTGCTTCTGTCGTACCAACGACGGTATAAGACTGCAGGCGGTCTTCTTCAAATTCCGGAGCAAGATCTTCAATATCAACAGTTGCGCCTAATTCAACTTTTGTTTTGCGTTTTTTTGTATTATCAATTACCTTAGCCGTATTGACCATTTGTTCCAGCTCCAGAATGCGGCCTTCAATGCGGGCCTGTTCATCTTTTGCAGAAACATATTCGGAGTTTTCGCTGAGATCACCGTGAGCAATGGCTTCGTGCAGGCGCTCTTCATTCTCCAGGCGCTTGACAGTACGAAGTTCTTCCAGTTCAGCTTCCAGTTTTGCAAGACCTTCGGCAGTCAATATTGTTTCTTTTGATGTCATGATCATTCCTCCAATGTTACACCATATTAAAAGTATCGGTCTTCACGCCGATACCGTAAAAACTGTTAGTTAATATTATAAATTTTTATATTACCCTTGTCAAATAGAAAGAAACCGCGGACCAGTTCGTTATCATTTCATCTGCATCTGCACAAGTACATCAGCCCGATGTTCCTTACAGTTTCACCTTTCCTTTTATCTTTTCTATCATTTCCGGAGTTACAGCATGTTCGAAATTGCGGAACCCTGCCAGTGTAAAGCCGTGTTTCCGGGCCAATACAGATATTGTATCAATCTGCGACGGATTCAGTTTCCTCCCCAACGTAAAATTCTCATACCGGCCTTCCAGGGCAAGTATCATGGTCTCCGCCATACAGGCAAAACATGTATGAGGCGGAAAGCCGAAGTTAAATCGGAAATCCACGTTTCCGGGGACATGAATCACACCGCCTTCAATCACCAGAACATCATTCCGGAGCGCAGATACATTCCGGGATACATTGCGTGGACGGGCCACATCACACACCACCGCGCCGGACTTCAGATCAGCGGGGTCAATAATAAAATCAACCGCGCTTGTCACCGCAATAACCACATCTGCTTTATGCAGGCTTCTCTTAACATCCGAACTCACCGAAAACGTTGCCTGGCCGTGCCCGTTCAGTTCCTGCGCCAGATCTTCCAAAGGACCGATACGTCTGGCGACAAGATTGATATGGCGCACCTCGCGGGACAGGATACGGGTGCAGGCCGAACCGATAGATCCGCTGGCCCCGATAATAGCTACTTCTGCATCACGCAGGTCTTTTCCCATAAGACGGGCTGCTTCCCGGGTACCTTCCAATGCTGTCGCAACCGTATAACTGTTGCCGGACGTTACCGCAATATTTAAACGTTCCGCTATTGTTATCCCGGCATCACCTACAATAGAGGTAAATGCCCCCAGACCGAGGATTTTTGCCCCCAGTTCTTCCGCGACTTTGCCCGTTTCCACAATCCGGTCAATAACAAACTCTTCCGGAAGCTCCATCATCTGCTTCGCTGTCAGCGGACAGCCTACAAACCAGCCCTCCGCTTCTGCATACGGGCTTCTGACACCGGTAATATGCGATACTTCAAATGGCTTTTTCTTCTGTAATATATATTCCAGCAGGAAATCAGGCACGTACCTGACAAAAGGCGAAACCATCTGCATATCCTCTAACGAAAGGGGATGCAGCACAAACGCAAATTTCTCCATTCTTTCCTGCTCCTTACTGAAAATACTCAATTGACGGCAAAATCTTATACTTTTTAATGAATGCTTCGTATTCTTCCGGCGGTAATGCCTTTTTACTTCCGGAAACAGCTACGATCGCTGCTTCCAGCACATTCGTGCCAAAACTCCGTCCCTGCAGACAGGGCGTGGTTGTTACCAGCGTTTTAACACCGGCATCTTTTAACATCAGCCGGTCTTCCTCAGTTACTGTGTTAGTAATTATCGTTTTCCCTTCAAGCCGGGACGGCATAAATCGTTTGATAAAGAGAAAATCCCCTGCAATGATATCACTGTTTAAAAAATACTCGGGATGTCTGATTATATGAGAATCCTGTTTTTTCCCCGTAGGGTACATCCATTTAACGGGCAGCCTGGTAATAATGGGAACAAGCACCGCTGCCCAGCGCCGCAAAGCCGCAAGGCTCCGGATCTGGATATTACAGCCCAAACCGTAAATGATGTCGCCAAACAATGCCCTGCATTTCTGTTCTGTCAGCGCTTCGGCCATCCCGAAGCGGTCTACCGCACATACCAGGAGTACATTTTTATTGGTAAAATCAACCACACGGGTATCTGCCAGATACCGGATTGCCATACGTTCCAGTGTGTTTTTCAGACCGCTGCCGTCCAGAACCGGCGTAGATCTTACCTGTTTCACCAGCTTTTCAGATTCCGCGAAAACATACCGGTGATTTCCGGCTACCAGATACAGGTCCGTCCCGCCCAATCCCATCGCATCAACTTTTCCATCATAAAACTGGAACAACCGGGCAGCCTCTTTGATATCGCCGTCCGTGCCCTTTCGTTCCAACGCAATCTCTGTATCACCCAAAAACAGACTGCCTTTGGCATCACGTTTGGAAGAGCCGATGCTGATACTGATTACGCTTTTCTTTTGTCCAGATTTCCGTAGTTCTTCCGAATCCATAAACAAACATACCTGCAAAGATATTTTTCCGAAAGTGTATTGTATCACATTGCGGTAAATAAAACAATCAAACTACAATAATTTTTAAGAAATACCTGTGACCGTATTCTGCTGTTTCAACAACGTCACTGTCCGGATGCTCTTTAACTGCTGCTTTGTAAAAAAGTTCCGTAAGATTTCACCAGATCAACCATTTCCCGCAATGTCTCAAGCTTATGAAACTTTTCCCTGTATTCGGAGGCCCGGGGCAGCCCTTTGATATAGGCTGATGCGTGGCTGCGCATCTCCCGTATGGCAACCTTCTCGCCTTTAAAATCTACAAGAGCGGTTGCGTGCAGTATGATTTGCTGCAGTTTTTCTTCAGCAGTTACCGCCGGGATATCTTTTCCCTCCAAAGCTGCACGCAATTGGGTAAACAACCAGGGATTTCCGTAGGCGCCTCTGGCCAGCATTAAGCCATCACAGTCTGTTTCTTTAAACATGCGCAAACCATCATCCGCAGTAAAAATATCTCCATTGCCAAACACGGGAATCCGTACCGCCTCTTTCACCCGTCGGATGATTTCCCAATCGGCTTTCCCCATATAAAACTGATCCCGGGTCCTGCCATGAACAGCCACTGCCGCTACGCCCGATGCTTCGGCAATCCTTGCCATTTCCACTGCATTCCTGTGTTCCCCGTCCCAGCCGGCGCGAAACTTAACCGTTACAGGAATCCGTACAGCCTTGACCATGGCTTCCAGAATTTCACCCGCCAAATCCGGAGTCTTCATTAATGCGGAACCCTCTCCGTTATTAACCACCTTAGGCACAGGGCATCCCATGTTAAAGTCGACAATGTCTGCACCCCGGGCTTCCACAATTTTTGCCGCTTCCGCCAGTTCTTCAGGAACCGAGCCGAAAAGCTGGATGGCTGTGGGGCGTTCCGCTTCACCGATTTGCAGCATGGCAAATGTTTTTTCGTTTTTATACAACAGTCCTTTGGCGCTGACCATTTCCGATACCGTAAGACCACAGCCAAATTCCCGGCAGATGACCCGGTACGGCAGGTCGCTGATGCCTGCCATGGGCGCCAGGGCCACCGGCGTATCTAATTCTATGTTTCCAATTCTCATAGTATTTACAAAACCCTTTAGTAAGATAAAAATACGGACGGAAAGACGCTCTCCCCGTCCGTATCAGGTTCTGCCGATTATTTTTTGTTCTTTTCAAAAATAAGGCGCAGGCCTTCCAGGGTGAGCATCTGGTCCACTTCGTCAATGCAGTCCGTGCCCTGGGCCATGGTATTGCCGAAGCCGCCGGTAGCAATAACTAATGCGTCACCGCCCAGTTCTTCTTTCATCCGGGCCACGATTTCCTTAATCAGTCCATAGTAACCAAACATGATGCCGGAACGCATGGCATCCACCGTATTGCCGCAGATGGCTTTTTTAGGCGGAATCAGTTCAATACGCGGCAGTTTTGCGGTCCGCTGGAAAAGCGCTTCCGATGAAATACCGATACCGGGGCAGATGGCACCGCCCAGATATTCGCCCGTAGGCAGCAGAGCGCAGAATGTCGTAGCTGTTCCGAAATCAATAATGATCATCGGCTTTTTCAAATGTGCATATCGGTCATAAGCGGCCACTGCATTCACAATACGGTCCGCGCCAATTTCCTTGGGATTCTCATAACGCAGCTGCAGACCGATCTTAAGCCCCTGCCCGACTACCAGCGGTTTGAGTTTAAAAAACCGTTCACACATATGGCACAGGGGAACCAGTACCGGAGGAACCACGCTGGAAATAATAATGTCCGTTACCTGTTCCTTCTTCAATCCGGAAAAATTCAGCATGCTGTTCATAAACATGCCGAATTCATCAGCCGTTTTGGAACGGTCTGAAGAAAAGCGCCAGTTATCAACCAGCTTTTTCCCATCATAAATACCAGCCACCGTATTTGTGTTTCCTACATCAATTACCAGTAACATATGTTGCCTCCTTACCAGCCATAAAATTGTTTATAACATACATACAGCCGACACTGTAAATCAAGGGAACTTCAATCACATTACAAATCAGGAATACCGTTTTCCTTTGGCCTTCGCCGGGCGGATGGAAACATCGCCTGCTATAACTTTTTCCACCGTTCCATCTTCTTTTCTGACCACCAGCAGGCCTTCTTCGTCAATATCCACAGCCGTCCCAAAATAGGTCTTATCCGGGGCAATGACTTTAACCGCCTGCCCGATGGTATCAGAATACTTCCGCCACTCATCCAGCACCGGCCCAAAACCGTCCCGCAAGACAGTCTCATACAGGTCCTCGATATTTTTCAGGTAATCAGCCAGTATCTGTACCCTCTGAACCGGCTCCTGTGCCACATCCGCCACGGAAATCGCCAGTTCTTTCAGCTCATCGGGAATAATGGATTTGGGTACATTGGTGTTGATGCCCGTGCCGATGACAATGTAGTTAATCTTGCCGAATTCAGCGCTCATCTCCGTCAGGATGCCTACCATCTTTTTCCCTTCCAGCAGTACATCATTCGGCCATTTGATTTTCGCATTGACGCCTTTATACTTGTTGATGGCTTTGATGACAGCTACCGCTGCCAGCAGGGTGCATTTGGACGCTTCCGAAGGCATGAACGGAGGACGCAGAACAACGCTGCACCACACCCCATAACCCATAGGGGAAAACCAACCACGGGAAAGACGCCCCTTACCGCGGGTCTGCTCTTCCGCAACCACGACCAAACCGTCTGCACACCCCTGATCCGCCAGGCGTTTTCCTACTTCATTGCTGGAACTGGCTTCTTTTAAATAATGGATATGGTGTCCTACCCATTTTGTTTTCAGATGCGCAACGATTTCCTCCGGGCTCAACAGATCCGGCGCCTTGTGCAAAATATAACCCTTCTTTGGCACAGATTCAATATCATAGCCTGTATTTTTTAACGACTGGATATGTTTCCAGACAGCCGTGCGGGAAACTCCCAGCTTTGCGGAAATTTCCTCTCCCGAAACCGGTTCCGGCATCCTTTCACGCAACAAACCCAGAATTTTGGCACGCATGACAAAGCCTCCGCATATTACAATAATTAGGCAAATACTGGTTAATTTAACTGGTTAATTTATATACAGCCGGTCTATGCTTTGTAACCGACCGTCAGCTCATCTCACCGACAGGCTGTTCTGTAGCCTGCAGCACCGGTCCGTCTTCTGTCAGATATCCCTGGCTCATGAGTTCCTGAAGCTGTCTCCCATCCAACGTTTCTTTCTGCATAAGAGTTTCCGCAATCAGCACCAGTTTGTCCATATTTTCCCGCAAAAGCTTTTCGGCGCCTTTGTAGGCCTCGTCCATCAGACGACGGACTTCTTCGTCAATAACAGCAGCCACTTCATTGCTGTACTTTTCCCTTGCGATATCCCTGCCCAAAAAGACTTCTTCTTCCGGATGTCCGAACGTCATGGAACCCAGACGGTCACTCATACCGTATTGGCAAACCATTTTCCGGGCCAGTTCGGTAGCCCGCTGCAAATCACTGCTGGCTCCGCTAGAAATATCTTTCAAAACAATGGCTTCCGCAACCCGGCCGCCCAGAAGCATCTGTAATTCATCCAGCATTTCCGACTTTGTCTGGTAATTCCGGTCTTCTTTCGGAAGGCTCATGGTGTAGCCGCCTGCCCGGCCCCGAGGTATGATCGTAACTTTATGTACTACGCTTACATCATTGTGAAGCAGCCCAATCAGTGTGTGTCCGGTTTCGTGATAGGCCGTCAGCTTTTTCTCCGGTTCACTCACCAGATGACTGCGGCGTTCCGGTCCCATCACAACCCGCTCCGCGGCTTCATTCATAGCCTTCATGTCTATCATAGGCACATTGCGACGGGCAGTCAGCAGCGCAGCCTCATTGACCAGATTTGCCAGATCCGCCCCGGTAAAACCGGTCGTCTGCTTGGCGATGGTAGTCATGTCAACATCCGGAGCCATGGGTTTGCCTTTGGCATGCACGTTCAGGATCGCTTCCCGTCCCCGCATATCCGGACGGTCCACTACGATTTGCCGGTCAAACCGGCCGGGACGTAACAAAGCATGATCCAGAATATCCGGACGGTTCGTTGCCGCAATCATGATGATGCCTTCGTTGATACCGAAGCCATCCATCTCAACCAACAGCTGATTCAACGTCTGTTCTCTTTCATCGTGGCCGCCACCCACACCGGCGCCACGCTGCCGCCCTACCGCATCAATTTCATCTATGAATACGATACAGGGCGCATTTTTTTTTGCCTGATCAAACAAATCACGTACACGGGATGCACCGACACCCACAAACATCTCCACAAAGTCCGAACCGGAAATTGTAAAGAACGGGACGCCGGCTTCGCCTGCCACAGCCCGGGCAAGCAACGTCTTGCCGGTACCCGGAGGTCCGTACAGCAACACGCCTTTGGGAATTTTGGCACCCAGCGCATTGTACCGCTGGGGATGTTTTAAAAATTCCACGACTTCCTGCAGTTCCTGCTTAGCCTCATCTGCCCCGGCCACATCTTTAAATGTAATCTTGTTTTTGCTCTCGTCATAACGGCGGGCATTGCTTTTGCCGAAATTCATCATCCGGCTTCCGCCGCTGCTCTGGTTCATCAGCACAAACCACAATCC
>JAFSOW010000191.1 GCA_017443165.1 Acidaminococcaceae bacterium
GACATCATTAAGCTCTGCGCGATCCGCATCGGTTAATTCAATAACATATTTGTATGACGGCATAGTATTTCCTCCCAGTATGTTCTGGGAATAGTATACCGTACAAATAAAGTTTATGCAAGTTTTAGATGTAACAAAATAATAGAGTAATTTTGGTAACACGAAAATTTGTTTGACGTACAGAAGGGACTTTTAATAAATAAAATTTCGGAGATTATTATGAAAAGAATACTCTTTTGTTTAATTACGATTATTTCAATTATAGTAGCGGGTTGTGGAGAAGAAAGTGACGCTGTTAAGGCGTTAAAGCAAGCGAGTACTGAAAATTTGAGATTGACACAATCATCTAAATCGAATTGGGATATTGCTCGACAACTTGTTGAAAATTCTTATAAAACATCTTGTAAAATTTCTTCATTTACAGAGAAATTTGTTGCGGAACATGAGAAATTAAGCCAGGAATTTGAAATTGCAAAAGCTCAAGGTTTGCTAAACTTTTTAGATGGGACAAATGCTAATATTTTTAATGTTGGAAAAGAAGGGGACAAATATAAAGAAAAACTTGAAAAACCAGCTAAAAAACTGAAAGAATTTGAAGAAAAGCATAAAGACTATATAACGGCGATGAATGATTACGTTAAATCGATAGACACTGTAAGAAACACTGCAAACAAGAAAAATAATGAAAACTACTTTATTGCTGATGGTATTTCTTCAAAAACTTATCAGTTGGCTAAAAAGAACAATTTCAGTGAAAAATATGATTTTTCAAAAATAAATATGAGTGAATTTGTTTATCTGAATGATAGAAAAAACCAACAGAGACATTCGCAAATATTTGTCGGCAAAGTGATAGATAAAAGAGCTGTACTTGTTAAAGATCCTAAGAGTGGAGGCGAAATTCGAAAATTAAATGTTGGAGAGATAATTGAAGTATTAGATGAAATAAGTGAAGGTTCCAATATTAAAATCAAAGTTTCGGCTACTGGTGAAGAAGGGTGGGTATGGCATAGCTATATAAGATACGGGGATCAAGCAATCCCTGTTAAACCCGGTGATAGCCAACAACCCTATATTGTGAATTCGGCTCCGCAAGTTAAGAAGCAAAAGATGTTTAATCCGATAGATACGCCGCAGTCGGTTGCAATAATGGAAGGCGTTGCAGGCATTTCTTCCTCTTCAGTTCTCAAAGAAGGAAATCAAAATTATTCCGCTTCTAATATTATAGATCAGAATAATCAAACTTGTTGGGCAGACGGCGTCCCTGGACTTGGGATTGGAGAAAGCATAACATTAACATTTAACCAGAAATATAATATCAGCGGTTTTAGAATTTTTAATGGATATCAAAAGAGCGAAGATTTATACTACAAAAATTCCCGGCCAATAGCTTTTAGGATCATCGGCTCTGATGGTTCCAATGCTGTTTATAATCTGGAAGATTCCATTTATGAGCAGGATATTTATTTCGATAAGATGATTAATGTTGATAGTATCAAGCTTGTAATAGAAAAAGTGCAGCATGGAACGACGTATGAAGATACTTGTATATCGGAAATTATATTCTTTTAACATGTATACGCTGACGTGGAGAAGACCTTTGGCGGGATGTGCGGACGAAGTGGCGTTATAACCTGGGCGTAAGGTGCAGCTTCTGATGAAATTAGTCTTAGCATCAGTAATGGTGCTAAGACTATTCTATTTGGTAAAGCGGGTCTTCTAACTTCACCTGTTGAAGTCGGTGGTGAAGTCAGTGGTGAAGTCAGTTAATTGGCTTTACCTAAGCTTCGCCTTAACTTCACCTGAGCTTTACCCAAATAAAAGAACTATGGAATAGCAATCGTGTACGGTTTTGCGTGGGCTTTTACATTGCTATTAGGTTAAGAACATGACAGAGGACATGATACAGAACATGATTACAGATCATGATGCAGGACATGTTGAAAAAGAACTCTGTTTACTTACACTTTTCCTTGCCCGCTGTTCCTTCTTGTGCTATAATATTTAAGTCAATTAAATACGTCCCTAATTACAACATTGCACAATGAACAGGAGAGTAGCGCTTTCAATGCACAAAGAGAGTCCGGGGTGGTGGAAGCCGGGCGGCGGCGACTGCGTGAAGTTCACCTGAGAGTGTCCCTGCTGAACCAGTAGTAGGCAGAGCGTGCGCCGCGTTAAGGCAAAAGAGATAAGGAACGGTTGGTCATCATGTTTGCAATGAAGCAATCACAAAACGGTTGAACTGCGTTTCCTTTAAAGTAGGGTGGTACCGCGGAACACAACTTTCGCCCCTTCACAGGGACGGAAGTTTTTTATTTTTTGAAAAGTGCTGAAACGTAGTTGCGTTTTGCAGTTTTTGCAGTGCTACTGGTTTTGCGGATTTTGCAAATGAGTTTGTAGAAAGACCAAAACCTGTTTGCGGAATTGCGGCGTGGAACGTAAAACGAAATGCAGCGCTTACACAGGAGGCATGTACAATGAGTATGAAAGAAATGCTGCTGGAGCTGAAGGAAAAAGCGCTGGCAGACCTGGAAGCTGCAGCCAGCTCCCAGGAGTTGCAGGATTTGAAAGTAAAATACCTGGGCCGCAAAGGTCCCATGACGGAAATCCTCCGGGGCATGGGCAAAGTGCCGGCAGAAGAACGGCCGAAGATCGGCGAGATCGTCAACCAGGTGAAGCAGACGCTGGAGCAGTGTCTGAAAGACCGCACGGAGATTTTGCGGGCAGAAGCACTGAAAGCTAAAATTGCCAACGATAAAGTGGACATCACGTTACCCGGACGCAAACCGGCGGGCGGGCATCTGCATCCCATCACGCTGACCAACCGGGAAATCAAAAAGATTTTTATGCATATGGGCTTCGACGTAATTGAAGGCCCGGAAATCGACAACGACTATTTTAACTTTGAAGCGCTGAACCTGCCCAAGGATCATCCGGCCCGTGATATGCAGGACACCTTCTACATTACGGATAATTTCCTGCTGCGCACCCAGACCAGCGGCGTGCAGGCCCGCACCATGCAGAGCAAGGAGCCTAACACGCCCATCCGCATGATTTCTCCCGGCGCGGTGTACCGAAACGATTACGACGCCACCCATTCCCCCATGTTCCATCAGGTGGAAGGACTTGTGGTGGATAAAAATATCAGCCTTGCAGATTTGAAAGGCACCCTGGAAACCTTCTGCAAGGAAATGTTCGGCAGCAGCGTGAAGATCCGTCTTCGTCCCAGTTACTTCCCGTTCACGGAACCCAGCTGCGAAGTGGACATCAGCTGCGTGATCTGCGGCGGCAAAGGCTGCAACGTGTGCAAACATTCCGGCTGGCTGGAAATCTTAGGCGCCGGCGAAGTGCATCCCAACGTACTGGAGATGAGCGGCTACGATTCCGGAATTATGAACGGTTATGCATTCGGCATGGGTGTGGAACGCATCGCCATGCTGAAATACGGCATTGATGATTTACGGTTATTCTTTGAAAACGACCTGCGGTTCATCCGCCAGTTCCGGTAAGGGAGGGATAGAAAATGTTAGCTTCGATTGCGTGGTTAAAGCGCTATGTTGATATTGATGTAACTCCCGAAGAATTGGCTGACAAGCTGACCCGCGTAGGGCTGGAAGTGGAAAGCGTGATTCATCAGGGACAGGGAATCTCCGGCGTGGTAACCGGAAAGGTTACGGCGATTGAGAAGAATCCCAAAAGCGATCACCTGTGGGTGTGCCAGATGGATTACGGCAACGGCGAGATTGTTCAGATCCAGACCGGGGCCCAGAATGTGAAGCTGGGGGACATAGTTCCTGTGGCTACGTTGGGCGCGGAACTGCCCAACGGCATGAAACTGAAAAAAGTAAAAATGGCGGACGTGTATTCTTACGGCATGCTGTGCAGCGCGGCAGAACTTGGCATCGACAACAAGCTGCTGCTGCCGGAACAGCGGGAAGGCATCCTGATTTTGTCGCCGGACACTCCCATCGGCAAGGACATTAAAGATGTACTGGGCCTCAACGATACGGTGCTGGACATTGACCTCACCGCCAATAAACAGGATTGCTTCTGCGTGACCGGTATCGCCCGGGAAGCGGCGGCGGTATTGGGAAAAACCATGCATATGCCGGACACCAGTGTAAAGGAAGCGGCGGGCGGCAACGTCCACGACATGCTGCGTGTTGCCATTGAAATTCCGGAACTGTGCAGCCGTTTTACCAGCCGCGCGCTGAAAAATATCAAGATCATGCCGTCCCCGGACTGGATGCAGAACGAGCTGCGCGCCTGCGGTGTGCGCCCCATCAGCAATGTGGTTGATGTGACCAACTATGTGATGATGGAGCTGGGGCAGCCTATGCACGCCTATGATTACGACACGCTGGCCGGTCAGGCACTTATTGTGCGCCGGGGCAAAGCAGGGGAACACCTGCAGACCCTGGACGACCAGGACCGGGAACTGACTCCTGACATGATCACCATCGCGGATACGGAAAAGGCTGTGGGCCTGGGCGGCGTCATGGGCGGTCTGATCACCGAAGTAACGGATATAACCAAAACTGTTATTCTGGAAGCGGCGGCCTTCAACGGCCCGTCGATCCGGCGTACATCCAAAGCGCTGGGCCTTCGCAGTGAAGCTTCCATGCGCTTTGAACGGGGCGTGGACATTGCCAACTGCCATCGCGCGCTGGACCGGGCGGCTCATCTGCTGGAAGAAATGGGAGCCTGCGAAACGGTCTGCGGTATTGCGGACGCGTACCCGGTGTCCTATCAGCCCGCAGTGATTACCGTAACGCCGGAAACCATTAACAACCGGATCGGCGTGAACATTCCCAACGAGGAAATGGTTGAGATTCTGCAGTGCCTCCAGTTTGATGTGAAGGAAGACAACGGGACGCTGGTAATTACAGCGCCTACCTGGCGTCAGGACGTGACCTGTGATGCGGATATTTCCGAGGAAATCGCCCGTATGCATTCCTACGATAAAATTGAAAGTCACAATCCGGAACTGGCTCTGCGCCAGGGCAAGGAAGACCCCATGGAAGAAGTGAAAGGCGAAGCGGAAGACTATATGGCTTCCGCCGGTCTGGACGAAGTGATGACCTACACCTTCATCCATCCCTCTTTTGTGGATAAAATGATGCTGAAAGCGGACGATGCCCGCCGCAACGTAATCAGACTGATGAACCCCATCAGCGACGAGTTCGGCGTGATGCGTACCACCATGCTGCCCAGCCTGCTGAACACGACGGCGTACAATCTGGCCCGGCAGGCGGAAAGCGTGAAGATTTTTGAAGTGGGCCGGGTGTACCTGCCCAAGTCCCTGCCTCTGACTGAACATCAGGAAGAACGGCGGGTCATCGGTGCCGTGATGAGCGGCCGCCGCAATGAACTGAACTGGACCAGCGGCAAGGACAACGTGGACTTTTATGATATAAAAGGCGTAGCAGAAGGTTTGCTGGCAAAGATGCAGCTGACGGACTATGAACTGGCTGCCTGTGAGGAAACTTACATGCACCCGGGTAAGAGCTGCGTCGTAAAAGTTGGAGAAAAGGTAATCGGCTATTTCGGCTGCCTGCATCCTACGGCTGCGGCTAATTTCGATGTGCCTGAAGAAACCTATGTTCTGGAACTGGAGCTGGCGCCTCTGGCCGAATCGGCTCTGAAGGTTCCCCAATACACGCATCTGGCCAAATTCCCCGGCACCAGCCGTGACATTGCGGTAGTGGTTCCCAAAAACGTGACCATGCAGGAGCTGGAGAGCGTACTGCGGACCAATGCCGGCGAACTGCTGAAAGGGATCCGCGTCTTCGACGTGTACACCGGAAAGCAGGTGGCGGAAGGCTGCAAGTCCGTGGCCTTTAATCTGACCTTCCAGGCAGAAGACCGCACGCTTACCGACGGTGAGATCGATCCCATCATCAAAAACGTGGTGGAAAAAGTGGCGGAAGCCTATGCGGCCGAACTGAGAAAATAAGAAAAAATAGCGGAAACACTTGCCCCCATAAAAAAATAAGGGTAAAATATATGGTGGTATGCTTTTTTGAAATCCGGCCTCAGGGCCTTAAGAAGGGAACATTTTATATGGAAAACAAAGAACGTTTAGTA
>JAFSOW010000192.1 GCA_017443165.1 Acidaminococcaceae bacterium
AAGAGAAAAGTAAATCCCAGACTGTGCAGAGAGGCGGTGGCCAGTGCGAACCGCCCTGTCGAAGATTGAATTCCGCTCTGGAGAAGGCAGGGGTTGCAACCTGTCCGGTTCCGGCCGATATCCCGGGAATGAGGCTGTAATATGTTACGGTAAAAGCAGGAAAACGGCTGTGCAGGACGCAGGCAATCCGGTTTTTATGTACAGTTGCAGTGAACTAAGGTGGCACCACGCGAGCTCATACGATGAAATACGAACTCCCGTCCTTAAGCAGGGACGGGAGTTTTTTTTGCTTTTGCTTCGGTCCTTCGGAACTGCCAAATTGTGTCTCTGCAGTTCCTTACCGGCGCCGCAACGTGATTGCCATGCGCCGCAAACGAAAAGGAGGAAAAGAACATGAAAAAGATTATTGTAACGGAAAAAATTTCGGACAAAGGCGTTGCCCTGTTAAAAGCGCAGAAAGACCTGCAGGTTGATGTGGAGATGAATCTGCCCCGGGAAGAACTCCTGAAACGTATTCCCGAATATGACGCAATCATTGTCCGCAGCGTAACGAAAATCAATGAAGAGTTTTATGAACACGCAACCAACCTGAAGGTTGTAGGCCGTGCCGGCAACGGTGTGGATAATATCCAGATGGAAGGCGCCACAAAGCGCGGCGTCATCGTAGTTAACACACCGGAATCCAACATCGTTTCCGCCTGCGAGCATACGGTAGGCCTGCTGCTGGCTTCCTGCCGCAACACGGTAAAGGCCCATAAGATGATTGAAAGCCGCGTCTGGAACCGGGACGGTCTGAAAGGCATGGAACTTCTGGGCAAGTCGCTGGGTATCATTGGTCTGGGCCGTATCGGCGGGCTGCTGACCACCCGCATGCAGGCCTTCGGTATGAAGGTTATTGCTTACGACCCGTACATTGCGGACGCCCGTTTCAAAAAATACAACGTAAAGAAATGCGAGACCCTGGATGAACTGCTGAAAGAATCCGACGTAATCTCCATCCATACCCCGAAAACCGAAGAAACGATGAACATGATTACCTATAAAGAATGGCAGAAATGCAAAAAGGGTGTCCGCGTTGTAAACTGTGCCCGGGGCGGTCTGTACAATGAACAGGATCTGGCCCGTGCAATCCGGGAAGGTATTGTAGCCAGCGCCGGCATCGACGTTCTGGTAGACGAGCCGAAACCAATCTCCCCGCTGATCGATCTGCCCCAGTGCGTTCTGACGCCTCATCTGGGCGCTGACACCCAGGAAGCACAGGATAACGTAGGCATTGCCATTGCGGAAGAAGTTATCGCCGCGCTGCGGGGCGAAATGGTGCCCAATGCGGTAAACCTGCCGGCATTGCAGGCCAGTGAACTGGATGAAGTGAAGAAAATCATGGCCCTGGGCGAAGACCTGGGCAAGCTGTACTACCAGCTGGAGCATGACGCAGTAGAAAAAGTGGAAGTAATCTACAGCGGCACGTTAGCGGAAATCGAAACCGATATGGTGACCCGCGCCGTCCTGAAAGGACTGTTTGAGCCTGTCCTGAAAGAACGGGTCAACTATGTTAATGCGGAACTGACAGCGGAAGGCCGCGGCGTGGAAGTGGTTGAAAGCAAGGAAAACAGCCCGGTGAACCTGCTGAAAGTAAAAGTACATACAAAGAAAGGCATTTTTACGGCGGCCGGCAATGTAAATCCGGAAGGGGAAGTACGCATCAAAGATATCAACGGCTATCAGTTTGATATAGAACCTGCTGCTTTCATGCTGGCAGTTAACAACGAAGACAAGCCGGGCATGATCGGTCAGATCGGCACGCTGCTGGGTGCATCCAAGGTTAATATTGCTACCATGCAGGTAAGCCGCAACCAGCAGAATGGCGTGGCGATGATGTTCCTTACTGTAGACAGCGAAGTGGGCAAGGAAACCATTCGTCTGCTGCAGGGTCTGGACGGCATCAGCAAGGTGCGGCTGCTGAAAATCTGATTAGAATTTTAGTGAGTTTAAGGGGAAGCGCAGAGGAATCTGCGCTTCTTTTTTTTGGAAACATGGGTTTAACAGGTAGTTCTGATAAACAGAGTCGGTCAAATAATTAAACCTAAATCAAGAATTTTCTTATACTCGTAGATTTTTTTACAGCTGTTTTGTTATAATTGATGCAGGTTGGCAAAGAATAAAATCAACAAGACTGACCAATGATGAGACAAACAGGAGAGCATGAGGGGGAGGTTTGCCATGTCATCCAATACGCGGCCGCATACAGACAAAGATTACAGCTTTGAATCCGTTCCGCTGTATGCCAGAAAGACTTTCCGGTCCATGTTTTTCATCATGCTGGGCTTCACCTTTTTTTCTGCCAGCATGTCAGTAGGCGCCACCATGGGTAACGGGCTGGATCTTTCTGAGTTTATCTTTTCCGTCATGGCCGGCGGCATAATTCTTGCTATATACACCGGCGTGTTAGGATATATCGGCTGCGGGACCGGGCTTTCGTTTGACTTGCTGGCCCGTCGTTCCTTTGGCGTGGCGGGTTCCCGCCTTCCGTCCCTGCTGATCAGTCTGACGCAGATTGGTTGGTTCGGCGTGGGGGTTGCCATGTTCGCGTTTCCTGCCGCGGAAGTGCTTCATGTAAACCCGCTGCTGCTGATTGCTGCCGGCGGTTTCTGCATGACTGCATCCGCGTACTTTGGCATCAGGGGCATGGAAATAGTCAGTTATGTGTCTGTTCCGTTGATTATGATCCTGGGCACTTACTCAATGGTCACGGCTACCCATGACGGCGGCGGGCTTGCGGCGGTTTTTGCCAGAAGTGTCGGCAGTATTACTGTCTTTAACGCCATCGGGATGGTGGTGGGTTCTTTTGTCAGCGGCGGAACGACAACACCCAATTTTACCCGTTTTGCTCCGAATAGAAAAACTGCCGTGTTCACTACGGTTGTTGCGTTCCTGATCGGCAACTCGCTGATGTTTGCGTTCGGTGCGGTCGGAGGCGCCTTTACCGGGAAAGACGATATTTTTTATGTGATGATGGCCCAGGGGCTTCTGCTGCCCGCCCTTGTGGTGCTGGGAGCCAACATCTGGACAACGAATGACAATGCCCTGTACAGCGGCGGTCTCAGCCTTTCTAATATTACCGGGATCCGCAAACGCCCTCTGGTAATCGTAAGCGGCGTGATCGGCACAGTGGCTTCTGTCTATCTGTACAATAACTTTGTGAGCTGGCTCAGCTTTTTAAACGCAACGCTGCCGCCAATAGGCGCCATCATCATCTTTGATTATTTTGCGCATCCGCAGCATTACAAAGCAGGGGCGGAAGCGGAAACAGGCGTCCACTGGGGCGCCGTGGCAGGCGTCATTGCCGGCGCGCTGGCCGGAAATTTCATCCATACCGGCATTGCCAGTATCAATGCCATGCTCGCAGGCTGTATCTGCTATCTGGTTTATGATAAAGCAACACGCCGGTGAGGTGATCTGATGAAACAGGAGAGTGCCATGTTATTCACAAATGCGTGTATTGAAAATAAAACAATGTTACAGGATATCCGGATCAGAAACGGCTTGTTTTTGGAAATCGGAACAAAGCTGTTGCCTGAACAGGGCGAAACCGTGACGGACCTGGAGGGCAGGCTGGTTCTCCCCCCGTTCATTGAATCCCATGTCCATCTGGATACCTGCCTGACTGCGGGTGATCCGGTCTGGAACGAGTCCGGGACATTATTTGAAGGTATTGAATGCTGGGCTAAACGGAAGAGCAAGCTGAATAAAGCCGATATACGGGAGAGGGTCATCAGGGCGGTCCGTATGTACGCGGCTCATGGCGTCCAGTATATCCGTACCCATGTTGACGTGACCGACCCTTCGCTGCTGGCTTTGGAAACCATGCTGGAACTCAGGGAAGAACTGAAAGACTTTGCGGAGATCCAGATCGTGGCCTTTCCTCAGGAAGGCATCTTCAGTTATCCCGACGGCAGGGGGCTGATGCAGGAAGCGGCGCGCATGGGAGCGGATGCGGTAGGTGCCATTCCGCACTTTGAATTTACCCGGGAATACAGCGTGGAGTCCCTGAATTTTGCCTTGCAGCTGGCTGCGGAGTATGATCTTCTGGTGGATGTGCACTGCGATGAAATTGATGACGAAGCCTCGCGCGGATTGGAAACACTGGCTGCCCGCGCGTTGGAACTGGAGTTGTATGACCGCGTTACCGCCAGCCATACCACAGCCATGCATTCCTATAACAATGCCTATGTGCTGCGGCTGATGCGGCTGCTGAAAATGAGCCGTATCAACTTTGTGGCGAATCCGCTGGTGAATACGCATTTGCAGGGAAGGGCGGACTCGTATCCGAAACGGCGGGGCGTAACCCGCGTAAAAGAACTGCTGTCGGAAGGCATCAACGTTTCCTTGGGACACGATGATATCTGCGATCCCTGGTATCCGATGGGGAACGGCAATCTGCGGGATGTGGTGTTCATGGGGCTGCATGTGTGCCAGATGATGGGATATCAGGATATCATGGACAGTTACCGTTTCATTACAACGAATGCCGCAAGAACGCTGCATGTGTCTGACCGTTATGGCCTTGAACCCGGAAAGCCGGCCAGCTTTATTGTGCTGGATGCCAATAATTATTACGAGGCGCTGAATTGCAATTCGCCTG
>JAFSOW010000193.1 GCA_017443165.1 Acidaminococcaceae bacterium
ATGCGATAAAAGTATTCAAAGAATATCTGGCAACAGGCAAAAAGTTTGGCAACTTCGGCATCCGCCTGGACTCCGGCGACCTGGCTTACTTAACAAAAAAAGCCCGCTTCATGCTGGATGAAGCGGGACTGACCGAGGCAAAGATTGTTGTTTCCAATTCCCTGGACGAATACCTGATCCGGGATCTGCTGCAGCAGGGGGCGAAGATTGATTCCTTCGGCGTAGGCGAGCGGCTTATCACCAGCAAGAGCAGCCCTGTATTCGGCGGTGTGTACAAGCTGGTAGCGGTGGAAAAGGAAGACGGGACCATTGTTCCCAAAATCAAAATTTCCGAGAACACAGCCAAGATTACCAACCCCGGCTTTAAAAAGGTGTACCGTTTCTACGACAAGAAAACGGGAAAGGCTATTGCGGATGAAATTTGCATGCGCGATGAGATGGTCTCCGAAGCATTGCCCCATACTATCTTTGATCCGGAAGCAACCTGGAAGCAGCGGACGCTGACAGACTTCCGAATCAGAGAACTGCAGGTGCCCATTTTCAAAAAAGGCAAGTTGGTGTATAAGCAGCCCGGCCTGAAAGAGCTGCAGGAATACTGTGCTAAGGAAGTGGCTGGCCTGTGGGATGAAGTGAAACGGTTTGAAAATCCCCACAAGTACAACGTGGATTTGTCCAAAAAGCTGTGGACGCTGAAGCACGATATGCTGGCGCAGTCAGGGAAGAAAGAAAATTGACGTTGAAATAAAAACAGAAAAAGAGTGCCACCGATGAACGGTTGGCCTAAGTTGCTAGTTATTTAAAGAAGTAACCGCTACCTTTGACCTGGGGCGGTTACTTTTTTACGCGGAAGTTTCCTTAATAAAAAGCAAGCGCACAGGGATTGAGCAAAACATCGGGAGTGTTTGCGTCATTCCATGAGACGAAATGTGCCGCGGTGGCGAGACTGTCTGAGGGCGAAGCCCGAGTTTCGAAGCCACAGGCACATAAGTCCATGGAATAGCATACACGTACGGTTTTGCGAAACCCTGTGCGCTTGCTTTTTCTAAAATTGTGCGTTTCCTACAGCATCTTCAGCAACAGCTCTGTCGTCTGCGGCAGGGCAGGAACGTTGGCTTCTTCCAGTTTGCCATTGTCTACCGCTTCTGCCAGAAGCGGATCCACCGGCAGCTTGTCCTGACAGACGACGCCATGCGCTGCTGCAGTTTCAGCCAGCCTGCTTTTGCCGAAGATGGAATGTTCTTTGCCGCAATCCGGGCATTTGAAATAGCTGAAGTTTTCCACGATGGACAGTACGGGAACATCCATCATCTTTGCCATGTTGCAGGCTTTTTCCACAATCATGCCTACCAGTTCCTGGGGGGATGCGACGACGATAATGCCGTCTATCGGCATGGTCTGGAAAACGGTGAGGGGAACATCTCCGGTTCCCGGGGGCATGTCAACCAGCAGAAAATCCACGTCGCCGTAAATCACATCGGTCCAGAACTGCTGGATAGCTCCGGCGATGATGGGGCCCCGCCATACTACGGGGTCGGTTTCATTCTGCAGCAACAGGTTGATGGACATGACTTTGATACCCATGCGGGTCTCCATGGGGAACACACCCCGGTCTGTCATAAGAGCCTGCCCGTGAAGGCCGAAGGTTTTGGGGATGGACGGTCCCGTTACGTCCGCGTCCAGAATCGCCACCTGTTTGCCTGCGCGACGAAGCGCCATGGCCAGCAGGGAAGTGACCATGGATTTGCCCACGCCGCCTTTGCCGCTGACAACGCCGATGACTTTTTTAATATGACTCTCTTTATGGGCCGGTTTTTTGAAAGAGGCCGGATCCTGCCGTTCACCGCAGCTGGCGCTGCAACTTTCACAATCGTGATTACAATTTGCCATGATGGTTCGTCTCCTAAAAATGATTTACTAAGTCAGACAGAGTTAAACAATTGTTGAGTCGAGTTTTGTACTTGTATATCTAATTCGTTTCTATTTCATTACAATTTTGATAAACAGCAGCGTCAATACCACAATAATCAGCGGTTTAACGATTTTGTTGGCCTTGGTCAGCACCATGCCTGCTCCGATATACGCTCCGATGAAGTTGCACACGGCGCCTGCCAGGCCCAGTTGATAATCCACATTGCCGCTGAGGATGAAAGTGATCAGCGCCGCAATGTTGGAAGTCTGGTTGGCAGCTTTCGTCAGCCCTGCTGCGTTTCGTACATCTATCAAGGCCCAACCGGTGAGTGCCAGCAGTAAAAAAGTTCCAGCGCCGGGACCATAGAACCCATCATAGCCACCGATGAAAAACGCAATGACAGCAATCCGCAAGGGCGTTCTGTTATCTGTTTTATCTACATAGGAGTTGGGGTCTTCGCTTAACCCCTTGTTGCGCATAACATAAAAAGCGGCAATGGGTAAAACGATAAGCAGTAATTTGTTGAAGATTTCATCGCTGATGAGCAGTGTCAGCCGCGACCCGATTGACGAGCCGATAAACGCGCAGACGATACAGATCAGGGCCGGGCGTAGCTTAATAAAACCGTTCAGGGCCAGGCGCGCGGTGGAGATGCTGGTGCCGATGGCCGAACTGAATTTGTTGGTGCCCAGTGCCAGGTGGGGAGGCAGTCCCGCCAGCAGATAGGCGGGCAGGGTGATAAGACCGCCGCCTCCGGCGATGGAATCCACAAAGCCGCCCAGAAACAGCAGTGGGCAGATGATCAGGTATTGTGTATAAGAATCCATCACAACATTCCTTACTTATTATTTATTTCGGCGAGGCAGGCTGCTGATGACTTCACCGCCGGCCCAGGCCACCGCTTTTTCCGACAGTACTTCCGTGGCGTCTACAAAGCAACCCTGCAGTTTGTACATCTGTACAGCAACCGGCACTTCCGTGCAGCCTAGAATGAAAGCTTCCACGCCCCGCTGTTCCATGGCACGCAGCACGTTTTGAGCGGGTGCAGCGTCATAGTTATAGTTCGTAGCTTTCACACCGTCATAAATCATTTCGTGGATGATTTCCTGTTCGGATTCTTCCGGGTGGAGCAAAGTCATACCCAGCTTTTCAAATTCCTTTTTATAAATGCCGGAGGCACAGGTGCCTGCCGAGGCCAGAAGCCCCAGGGTGCGGTAGCCTTCTTCCGCACAGAACTTTGCTGTTTCCTCAATCATGTTGATGAAAGGCGTTTTCACCTGTTTCTGTACTTCCGGCAGGAAGTAATGGGCTGTGTTGCAACCGATGATGATCACGTCTGCTCCCATGGCGGTGAGTCGTTCCGCAGATTTTACCATCTCCGGAACCGGGCTCGGTCCTTTGCCGAAGATGCATTCGGAACGGTCCGGGATGTTAGTGTTATTGTCTATGACCGTGTGGATGTGCTCCTGGTCTTTGATGGCCTTCGTTGCTACGATGACTTTCTGCATCAGATCTACGGTTGCCATGGGGCCCATGCCCCCCATAATGCCGATGGTTTTCATTTCTGTCTCCATTCTGCCGCTGCGTTGGCGGCGTAAGTAATTGCTGGTTTAATGAACATTGTGCACTAAAAATTATACCACAGAATTCCCGGAAGATGTAAAAAAACTGCAGAATCAGAAAAACCTTATCTAACATAATAATACTAACATAACTGTAATGTTACAGTTGTGATATAATTAAAATTGGAAAACCGGAGAAAAGATATTCCGTCCTTCCATAATTCTGGCACACATTTTTTATATAATTTATCAAGGAGGTAATGAATATGGCAAAAACAATTATCGCTACAAACAAAGCACTGGGGGCACTAGGGCCCTATTCTCAGGGAATAACAGCTAACGGTTTTGTGTTTGCATCAGGTCAGCTTGGACTGATTCCGGAAACGGGAGAATTTGCGGAAGGCGGTGTGACAGGACAGACCCGCCAGTCTCTGACGAATGTTAAGCAAGTGCTGGAAGCAGCCGGCTCCGGTCTGGAAAAAGTTGTGAAGGTTACTGTTTTTCTGAAAGACATGAAGGATTTCGCCGCGATGAATGCTGTGTATTCCGAATTTTTCACAGAGAATTTCCCGGCCCGTTCCGCGGTTCAGGTGGCGGCCCTTCCCAAAGACGGATTAGTAGAGATTGAAGTAATTGCGGAAGCGTGACGGGGGCTTTTATGAAACAAAAATTCATTGCTTTGCTGGTTGTGATGGCGGCACTGTTTACCGTTTTCTGCAGCGGTTCGTTCGCAGCGGAGCGGGACAGTATCTCTGTTAACGGGCACGCCAGCGCGGAAGTTGCACCGGACATGGCGACGCTCTATGGTAATCTGGAAAAACGGGCGGCCGTCGCAGAGACCGCTAGGGAAAACCTGGCGAAGGATATGGCAACATTCAAACATATGCTGTTGGGACAGGCGGTTGCCGGACAGGATGTCCAGACCGTCCGTTATACGCTGCAGCCGGAATACAACTATGAAAAGAATAAACGCAGGCTCGCCGGTTATGTTGCCCGGGCGGATTACAAAGTGAAAATCAAAGATCTGGAAAAGCTGGGCGCAGTGATTGATAAGTCCATCGGCTGCAACTTCACTGTTGACAGAGTGGAGTTCGGCCTGAACAACCGCTCCCTGTTTGAAAACAGCCTGTTGGAGGAAGCGGTGGCCAACGCCAGGAGCAAGGCTGCAGTGGTTGCCCGGGCGGGCGGGCGTACCCTGGGTCGCCTGATACATGCGGGCTTCAGTACATCAGGTAACGTGACACATACCATGAACCGCAACATGATGATGGCAAAAGCAGCTAACCTGGATGCGGCAGAAGCTGCGCCCACAGAACTGGATCCGGGTGTCATCACAGTGAATGCGAATGTAGATCTTGAGTTTGCACTGGAATAATTTTTAATCATGGTATCTTTAAAAATTCACATTTCGTTTGATTGATTTTGTAACTGACTTGTGCTATAATCCGTTATGCACGAAATCTGCGGCAACGGTGCTGTTTTAGCACCCTGTTCTGACAGCGCGGCGTACCGGGTTGCAATCCGGCGCTCAGCTGTTACTCTTTCCTGCCATGGGCAGGGGCCTTTAACCGGGGGTGTAAAGGCTTCGACGGGTATAGGTGGTGTACGATAAGCGAGCCGTGGTTCCATCAGCACGTTAAACGGTGGACGTTTAAATTTAAACGCAGATAACGAATTAGCACTGGCTGCTTAATTAAAGCAACCCGTTCTGCC
>JAFSOW010000022.1 GCA_017443165.1 Acidaminococcaceae bacterium
GCTCTGGTTCATCAGCACAAACCACAATCCAACAATTAGTACCATGGGGAGCAGCGTGCTCAGCAGTGTCGCCCACCAGGGGGTCTGGGGCGGCAGTTCCGCCTTGATTTCCACGTCCCGGGAGCGCAACGTTGAAATGAGGGTGGAATCATTAGGCGCAACCGTCGTAAAGGTCTTGCCGTCTTTTAACAACCCCGTAATCGAATTCTCACTGATTGTGACGGAGCGGACCTCATCCTGCTGTACATGTTTCATAAAGGCTGTGTAAGAAATGTCTGTTTTCGCCGTATTGCCAGCCGAATAATGATCCATTGCCCAGATTGCCGCAATCACTATCAGTAAATAAAAGGCAACGTTTTTAAAGAACTTAAACAAAAACGTTTCCTCCTTTCCAAATTAATCGAATCACACGAACAGGTAAAACGGAAAGCCGGTTAAGCCCGGGCATAAACCGCAGGCTTCAGTACACCGATAAAAGGAAGATTGCGGTAGTCGCCCGCATAGTCAAGGCCATAACCCACCACAAACTCGTCCGGAATGGTAAATCCCACATAATCCGCCTCCAGACCATTCTGCCGTCTGTCTTCCTTATCGCACATGGCAACGGTTTTAATGGACGCCGGCTTTTTGGTCTCCAACAACGTCTTGACCCGGGCAAACGTCAGCCCTGTATCGATGATATCGTCAACCAGCAGGACATGCATGCCCGCAATATCGTCCTTTACGTCCAGACGCACAGCCACGCTGCCGGAAGTTGTAGTGCCGTCTCCATAGGAAGACGCCACCATGAATTCCATCCGTACCGGTATGGACATAGCCCGGCTCAGGTCACAGGCAAAGAACGCCGCGCCTTTCAGCAGGCAGATCAGGATCACCCGTTTTCCGGCATACTCTTTGGAAAGCTGTTCACCCATCTCCTGTACTCTTTTTTTAATCTGCTCTTCCGTAATCAGAACCGATTTTATATCTTCATGCATAACAAACACCACCCTTATTTAATATTTATAAACAGCCAGCCCTGCTCCCGGGCCGGATTTTCTGAGCTGGTCAAGCCTGTTTCCCACCGGGCATTGGCAACGCCCGGAATCCACACGACCTCGTTTCCCACTGCCGCAACTACCAGTCTGTCCCTGTCTTCCACAGGTACCCTGCAATCTATCAGATACTTTTTCAGCGTTTTATGCCCTGTTCCTTTTAGCGGAAATATCCTGTCCCCTGACTGCCTGTACCGGAATTCCAATATGTTACCCATACTTTTTAACTGACTAAGGGGATAAACCATCTGTTCCCGGTACCGGTAGGCCGGCAGGTCTTTTGCAATAGACAACTGCGCAATCCGATGATCCGGAAAATGAACCTCTGACAACCCCGTTCCGTCAGCGGACAGTGCTCCGGGAAGCCGTTCCAGATAAATAGCATATTTCCAATTGTTGTTATTCCGCAAGCCCTTTAAATTCTCTTCAGAGAATAATAATAGTTTATCATAAGAATACAATGCTTGCCAACTGCCCGGCAGCAAAATTTTTTTGCCACTGCTATGATTACTTATCAATTTTCCCAAATCATCCAGATTGATTCCCGACAATTCTTCACGGGCGCCCGAATGATGCCAGAACAACCGCAGTACCCTGAACCGCAATGCCGCAGGAACTTCCTCCCACTTCCTTGTCTGCAGAACACCGTTTTGGTTTTCGCCAGGAGTTCTCCATCGTTTCCAGAACTCCGTCAAAGCCAGTTCTTCCAGAAACGTTTCGTCAGTCTGAAGATGTTCTGCCGTCCTGCATAAAATGTCCGTAACCGAGGGAGAAAAACCCTCTTCCAAAAGGGGAATCAAAACTTTGCGGATCCGGTTGCGGGCATAATACAGATCTTCGTTTGACGCATCTTCCCGCCAGGAAATCCCCCTGAGTGTACAATATTGCCGTAATTCCACCGCCGAAAGAGGAAGTAACGGGCGCAGAACAATGTCCTGCCGGAACCGTATGGCTCCCAGCCCCCGGGTCCCTGAACCACGCAACAGCCGCAACAGAAAAGTTTCTGCCTGATCGTCCTTCTGATGCGCTGTAAGAATGAAATCAGCTCCTGTTTCCTCCACACACTGAAACAGCGCCCGGTAACGAAGCCGGCGGGCGGCGTCTTCCAGCGACAACTTCTCTCTTTTCTGTAATTCCTGCGCGTCAACATGTTTACAGCAAAAAACAATACCTCTCTGCCTGCAAAACTCTTCTACATAAGCAGCGTCTTCCAGGCTTTCCTCTGCCCGGATGCCATGCTCTACATGACACACGGTAAAACGAAACCCGCAATGCTGCAACGCATCTGCCAGCGCAAGGGAATCAGCACCGCCGCTGACTGCGGCTACATATTGCTTTGTAATATCCAGCTTTTCCCGTAAAATGCGGGGCACTTTCTCCAGCACCGTTTCCTTCATGACCATCCCGTACCCGTCTTCTGTCAGTTTGTGTCACAAAACATCCTTAAACAACTATATTCGTAAAATAAAACAGGCACCCTTACTGAGTGCCTGGATTTTATCGATCACGACTCGCGCCGCGGCCTCCGCGCTTGGATTCCGTATTTCTGCGCAGATCCAGCAGACGGTCGTCGCTGTCTTTCATAAACTTGGATAATTTATCTTCAAAAGACAAGGGGCCCGTCTGGCGGGGAGCCCGCTTTTCCACAACAGGCGCCTCTTTAGGTCTGACAGGTTTTGCAGGAGTTTCCGGTTTTTCTTCAAGCTGTTTCAAAGAAAGTGCAATCTTACCCCGGGCATCAATCGACAACACCTTCGCTTTCACCTTTTGATGCTCTTTTAAAAAGTCATGAATATCCTTTACATAAACATTGGATACCTCGGAAATATGAATCAGTCCGACTTTTCCCTCGGGAAGCTGAAGAAACGCGCCAAAATTCGTAATGCCGGTAACTTCGCCTTCTACGACAGCTCCAATTTCAATCGCCATAAAACAAAAATTCCTCCTGCTCAAAAAATAAGGCAGTATAATTTTACCACCATAAAAGAAACAGTGTCAATAAAAATGCTAATTAACAGTCTTTTTTTCAGCACTTTCTTTTTTCCCAGGCTGTTCATTATTGCCTTTGCCGTCACCCGTGTCCTTTTTATCTTCCTGCTTATCTTTAACTATAAAAATCGGAACTTCATCTTTTTTTACATAGTTATGATCTTCGCGCGCCAGCTTTTCAATATATTTGGGATCATATAAACGCTTCCGCTCCGCTTCCAGATCCGCCTGCAGCTTCTGCAGTTCTTCCACCCGTTTCTGGGTAGCTTCCGTTTCTTTCTGTATCTGATAAATCTTATACTCCTGTCGGCCTAAGATTGCCACAAATATGATGACGAGAACAATCAGGACCCGGCGGAAATCCCTGGCTATGCGGCTTTTCTTTTCATTGTCGCGAGTTGCCATGACGTTCACTCCCTTCATAGAAAAACCCGTCATAGTTTAGTATAACAAAAAACCGGAATACAGGCAATGTCTCCCTTCTATATGTATTGTAAACTTAATCAGCCGGTACCTCGTTTTCTTTTGCTTCATCCCAGAATCTATCCAGTTCCTCCAGGGAATACCCGCTCCATGCCTTTCCCGATTCCGTCACGCGGTCCTCCACATGCTCAAAGCGCACGACGAACCGGTTGTTGCAACGGTTCAATGCTGTTTCGCTTTCAAGTCCCAGGTGGCGGGCAAAATTTACCAGGGAAAAGTACAGGTCCCCCAGTTCCCACTCCATCGCTTTCTGATCCTGCAAGGCCGCCGCGTCGTTAAACTCTTTCCATTCTTCCAGTACTTTTTGCTTTACATCTTCGATTTCCGTCCAGTCAAATCCTACCTTGGCAACCCGTTTCTGTATCTTATGGGCGCGCAGCAAAGAAGGCAACCCTTTATAAATACCGTCCAGCACTCTCTCCCGTTCCGGTTTTTCCTGCAGCTTGATGGCCTCCCAGTTGGTAAGCACTTCGTCGCTGTTGGCTACCTTAACCGTCCCGAATACATGGGGATGCCGTTCAATCAGTTTATCCGTCACGCCGTCAATGACATCCTGCAGGGTAAACATTCCTTTTTCCTCTGCCATACGGGCATGGAATACCACCTGCATCAGGATATCGCCCAGTTCTTCCACCATGCCGTAGGTATCTTTATCATCCACCGCTTCCAGGAATTCATAACACTCTTCTATCAGGTTGGCACGAATCGTATCAAAGTCCTGCTCCCTGTCCCAGGGACATCCACCAGGTTCACGCAGCACCTGCATCACATCCGCCAGAGGGCGCACATCAAACTGTGTTTTATGTTGCAGCAACGGGAAACGTTCCCAATACCCGTCTGTGTCACTGTCATCTTTCACGCTTTGCAGCATCGACCGCAGCGCCTCCTCAGGCTGGCGGGGAATAAACACGCTGGTCAGATGGTCGATGACAGGCTGCCTGTCCATTTCAAGGAGCGGTATCTTACGGCACTCTTCATCTTCCAGCCCCAGATTGCGGAGGAAGTACACTTCAGTCTCATCCGGCAGGATATCCATCAGGGTCAGCTTCATATCCGAAGCTACTATCTGATTATAAACCTGGGTTACCATCAAAGGGTACTGTCCCGCATCCGCCAGAGCAGAAAAATCCTGTGCGTCAATGATCCGCAACCCGTCAATAGGGTCGATTTCCAAATCAACATAAGCCAGATCCAGAAAACTCATAGCCGGTTTAATGGTAAGAGGGATATTGTTCCTTTTTGCCTTTTCCCTCAGCAATGTCACCGTCCGCTCCGCTACCAGCGGGCTGCCGGGTACCGCGTAGACCACTTCTTTATTCTTGGCCTGTTCTATAACGAAAGAAGAAATTTTATCATACACTTCCTCAAAAGTTGCTTCCTTTTCATACCAGGCATCACAGGAAATGAAAGAGATGCCCCTGCGTTTCAGTTCCGCCACAGTAGGGTGAACCTCTGTCCTTAAAATCACAAACCGTTCCTCCAGAAGTTTTAACGTTTCCAGGGAAAGATGACCTGCTGCTCCCGGTCCCAGACCGACTATGGTCAACGTTCCTTTCATTTTGCAATCCTCAAGACCTGTTTTGTTTTTCGATTCCATACGTATGCCCTCCATTCCGTTGGGGAAACACTGATTAATGCCAAAACTTCTGCAGATATTTTCCAAGAACCGGCAGCTGTGCTGCTTCTTCCCTGGTCAGGCAGCCGGACAGTATCACCGCAACCACATAGACAAGGCCTGATACAGCCATGCCGCTAACCAACGCAGCCAAAACTCCGCTCTTATCCATAAAAATCATTGCCACTGCTCTTCCGGCCATGCCCATACACAGGGAGGCCAGCAGAATTTTCAGGCTGTCCCAAAGTGGAAACGGGATGCCGCTCCGATACAGGAAAAGAATATTGATTGCCGCCACCAGGGCAAAATTAAGATTGGAAGCCCAGGCCGCGCCTAAAACATGAAACGCTGGCAAGGAAGTAAGCTGCCAAACAGCAATTGCTTTCACTACCGCGCCAAACAACATATTCCACATGGGTATCAGCGTTTTTCCGAATCCCTGTAAGGCTCCGGTAGTAACCTGGAATATTCCCAGGAAAGCAATGGATGGCGCCAGATGAGCAATGACCGGCGCAGCCTTCATCGTGCCGTACAGTGTGCCGGATATGGGGCCTGCCAGAGTCCACATCCCCA
>JAFSOW010000194.1 GCA_017443165.1 Acidaminococcaceae bacterium
CAGAATCCCAACGTGATGCGCCTGTTGGAAATTTATGAAGACGAAGCTGCGTACGAAATCCATGTAGGAACCGACGGTTTCCACAAATACAAAGAAGAGCGGAAAGAAATTCTGGAAAAGCTTGTGATCCTTCCCGTTGATCCCATTGTGCTGGAACAGAAAACCGAAGGAACCGGGACCAATGTAATCCTTCACCTGTACGACGTGAAACCGGAAAAACTGGACGCGTTTAAGAAACTGATTGCTAAAGAAATGCGCCGGGGCGTAAAAGAAGACGCCGGCGTTATGGGACTGTTCGCGACGGCGGAACAGGAACGCGCCAACATGATTCACACGTATGAGTTGTTTAAAGATGAAGCGGCGCGCGATGCATATAATAATTCAAAAGCGCATCAGGCATTTTGGAAAAAAGCGCAGCAGATGCTGAACAGCACAAAAGAAATTGAAAACCTGCCGGGCAATGTAGTGCTGAGCAAAAAAGGCTTTCACGATAAAAAATAAAAAGAATAAGAAATGAAATAATAAAAATTAAAACAAGGAGACTATTTAAAATGAAGATTGGTATGAACCTGAAAGCAAAAGCATTACTGGCAACTGCAGTCGTTAGTATCGGTTTATTTGTTAATGCGTCCCCCATCTGGGCAGAGCCGCAGCCTCTGACGATTCCATCCGACGGAATCGTGCTGCAGGGACAGGCAAAGAAAAGTATGTTGCGGATTATATGAAAAAATTTTTCAGCCAGATGAAACCGCCTGCACCGTTTGAAGCGCCGGCTGGCTGGAAGATGGAAACCGTTACGGTAAACGGCATTACCCTGGAACGGATGACCGCAGACCAGAAAAAGAGCGACCGGGTGTTGCTGCAGATGCACGGCGGCGGTTATGTAGGCGGCATGAGCAATAACCACCGCATTCTGGGATTGCGTCAGGCAACTCTGGCGGACGCGGGAGAAGTTTACTTTGTCAATTACCGCCTGGCGCCCGCTCATGTGTATCCTGCGGCACTGGAAGACGCGGTGGCTGTTTACAAAGAGCTGCTCAACCGTGGTATTAAAGGGGAAAACATTATCCTGACCGGTGATTCCGCCGGCGGGAACCTGGCAGTTGAGCTTTCGCTGTACTTAAAGGAAAATAAACTGCCCCAGCCCGGCGTCATCGCATTGGCTTCCCCCTGGACGACTTTTGAACATAAGAAGGGAACTTCCCGGTATTACAACGACGAAAAGGATGTCATTTTAGGTAAAGGGACTCCGCTGAACATTCCGGTCAAGGATGCGAAGTATAAAGGAAAACTGAGCCGTAAAGATCCCCGGCTCTCGCCCATATACGCCGACCTGTCCGGCCTGCCCCCGATGCTGATCCAGGCGGGCGGTAACGAACTCTTCCTGACGGAAAGCGTGCGACTGGCGGAGAAGGCCGCAGCGGATGGGATTCCCGTTACATTAACGGTCTATCCCGGCATGTCCCATGACTTTGCGCTGTTGCTTCCCGAAATGCAGGACAGCATTGATTCTCTGGACGAAATTGCCGATTTTGCAAACCGGTATATGAAATAATACTATTTGTACAATACCAATTCCGCTTTTCTGACATAAAGCCGGAAAATGTTTTGTCACTTGCGCAAAAAATTTACTTGACTTACAGTCAGCTTTAATGATTATTATAAATATATAAATTCTGTATATTGATTCGTAAATATTCAAATATTCATAATGAAATAAATAAAGGAGGATGTAATTGTGCTGAAACGAATTATGTTTACCCTGATGGCGCTGTGCCTGTGCATTTCCTTTGCGGGCTGCGGCGGCGATAAAAAAGCCGAGGCGCCCAAAAGCGACGCGAAACCGGCGGCTGTGACCAAGAAGGTCGAAGCGGCTCCTGCCCCGGCGAACGGGAAAGTGCTGGTGGCATATTTTTCCTGGGGAGGCACTACCCGTAAGGTGGCGCAGACCATACAGCAAAAGACCGGCGGCGATTTGTTTGAAATCAAAACGGCAACGCCGTATCCCACCGATTACCATGCCACCATTGACATCGGCAAAAAAGAAAAAGCAGACAATGCCCGTCCCAAACTGGCGGGAACGCTGCCTGACATGAAACAGTACGATGTAATCCTGCTGGGTTATCCCATCTGGTGGTACATTGAACCCATGGCTGTGAAAACCTTTGTAGAAGCGCAGGACCTGTCCGGCAAAACGATTCTGCCCTTTGCCACCAGCGGTGGCAGCGGTGTTGAAGGAAGCGTGGATGATTTGCGGAAAACCCTTCCCAATGCCAAGGTTAAAGACGGTATCCTGCTCAACTCGACCGGCGGGCTCGACGGCTGGCTGAAGGATAACGGGCTGGGAAAATAAACTAAAAGCAGGCTCAATCCAGAGTACGCCTGCACAACGGATAATGAACCGGATAACAAAACTGGTAAAAGAAATCCGTAAAGAAAACGGTTAAGAGTAACGGGTAAAGGAAACGGAAAAGGTATGGAAATCCGTGTACTGAAATATTTTCTTACAATAGCAAGAGAAGAAAACATTACCCGAGCGGCGGAACAGCTGCACATCACCCAGCCGACGCTTTCCCGGCAGATGATGCAGCTGGAAGAGGAACTGGGGGTTCGTCTGTTCCGGCGCAACCGTGTCAGTGTTACGCTTACGGAAGAAGGCCGGCTTCTGCGGCGTCGTGCTCAGGAGATTCTGGAACTGGCGGATAAAGCGGAACAGGAGATCATCCTGAACAGGGAAACGGTAACGGGCACCATTGGGATCGGCTGCGGTGAAACCAATAATATGGAAGGTCTGTCCCGTCTGATGACATCCTTCCGGCAACACTATCCGGAAGTGATCTTTGACATCTACACGGCCAATGCGGACGACGTGAAGGAAAAGCTGGAGAACGGGACACTGGATTTCGGGCTGCTGCTGGAACCGGTGGAGATCAGCCGGTTTAATTTTGTACGTATGCCATTACGGGAAAGATGGTACCTTCTGATGCGCCGCGATTCTCCGCTGGCAGAAAAAGAAACGATAACGCCTGCCGATCTGGTGGGGGCACCGTTGATTGTTGCCCGGCGCCATTCCGTGCGCAACGAACTGGATAACTGGTTCGGGGATTATTATCGCCGTATGCATGTGGTAACGACCGTGAACCTTTCTTACAACAACTGTTCCATCATGGTGGAAAATCATGTAGGGGTGGCGCTGGTCCATGATTTTGAAGTTCCCGGTAACGCTCTCTGCCTGCGGCCGTTGTCACCGGAGATAGGCAACAACAGCGTGTTGGTATGGCGGAAAGAGCAGGTGTTTCCTCCGGCCGTGACAAAGTTTATTGAGCATGTCCGTACTACGGCTCCGTTACTGTAACGACGGATGCAATATCCTGTTTATATTTAATAATGATTAGAGAATTGTATATGAGTTCTAAAAAACGCTGACGGTTTGTCAGCGTTTTTTACTTTTCTCATCATGCCCGGGAAGCATGGCTTTTAATGATAAACCGGTATTAGACTTTCACACA
>JAFSOW010000195.1 GCA_017443165.1 Acidaminococcaceae bacterium
ATAGGACAGTTCCGGCAGTTCCTCACGCAGCAAACCGCAGATCGTTCCTTTTCCGGCGCCGCTGGGTCCGGACACGACCAGCAATAACCCCTGGGGTTTATCAGTTGTTTTTTTCATTGCGTCTCCATTCCTTCCATATCCGGGGTAAAACGGTTGGCAACCGTTTCCGGCTGGATAGCCGATAAAATTACATGACAGCTGTCTGTTACGATCACAGCACGGGTCTTTCTTCCATATGTCGCGTCGATCAGCAGTCCTTTGTCCCTTGCTTCGGAAATTATGCGTTTGACCGGCGCCGATTCCGGGCTGATGACCGCAATGATACGGTTGGCGGAAACAATATTGCCAAAGCCGATATTGATCATTTTAATGCTCATAACTGCTCCTGTTTTTTATTATTCCACGTTCTGGACCTGTTCCCTGATCTTTTCGATTTCCGCTTTAACATCCACCACGATTTTAGCCAGTTCAAAATCATTGGCTTTGGAGGCGATGGTATTGGCTTCCCGGTTAAATTCCTGGATCAGGAAATCCAGCTTGCGCCCCACTGGCTGCGCGGCATCCATAATCACGCGGAACTGACGGATATGGCTCTTCAGCCGGACGATTTCTTCTGTTATGGCAACCCGGTCTGCAAAGATTGCGACCTCCTGCAGCACGCGGTCCGGGTCCGCAGTAATTTTTTTGTCCGCCAGCAGCGCATCCAGCCGTTCATTCAGCCTTGCCTGATACTCCGCCACAACCTGCGGGGAGCGTTTTTCGATTTCCAGCACATTCTGTTCGATCAGATCCAGCCGTTTATGGAAATCCGCCCCGATATTTTTGCCTTCCGCTTCACGCATGGCCACCAGGGCTTCCACGGCCTGGTCCACTGCCAGTTTGATCTTCGGCCAGTAGGCGTCGCAGTCGAACAGTCCTTCTTTGGTCGTGATTACCTCAGGACAGCGCGCCAGATATAAAACTTCCGCCTGTTCGCTGATAGATGGCGACGGCATGCCGATCGCGTCTCCCACTTCCCGCAGGGCATTATGATACGCCGTTGCCAGCGCTTTGTCAACCGTAACGTTCACCGCGTCCTGATTCGTGTATCGGGCGGTTACAAACACGTCAATCCGTCCCCTGGACACAGAAGCCAGGATTGTCTTGCGGATTTTATCTTCCAGCGGGTTCAGGAAATGCGGCAGACGGATCGCCGTTTCGTTATACCGGTGATTAACAGTTTTTATTTCTATTGTAACCGAAAAGTTTTCTTCTTCATAACATCCCCGGCCGAAACCGGTCATGCTTTTAACCATGATATGGACCTCCCATCTTAACGGATCGCTGCCGGATCCACTTCAAAGCGGCGTTCCCCGCAATACTTATCAGAGATTAAAACCGTATAGGGCTGCGCCGGGTTGAACTGGGAACTGTCAAAATAGAACTGCATTTCAAGAACCGCGACCTTTTCAGTCTTTGCGGTATTGTCATTTTTCTTTTCGTTTCTAGTCAGCTGTTTCCCGTCATCTGCCTGGCCCGACTTTTTCCCCTCATCCTTTTTGTCAGTTTTACTGATCATCTCGTGATGCAGATACACGGATGCGTACGGCGCCAGCTGTGTATTTCCCTGCAACAGTTTCACCGCATATTCGCCTTCCTGCAAAACAACGGGGGTGTTGAGCCTGGCTCCGATCAGCGTAATCCCGTCGTATTCCTGAATTGCCTTTTTGATGTCTGCCAGTTCCGGCATACGGGATTCTTCCACTTTGTCCCGGGCATGGATCGCGGCTAAAAGATACGGCGTATACACAAAGATGCTTTCCTTTTGCCTGTAGGGATTTTTCATAGCCTTTTCCGCTACCAGCCAGGGATCCACCAGCTGGTACAGCGTGCGTTTCTCCTGTTTGCTGGTTATTCCGTATTGGATTGCTTTCGTTATATTCTCATCCGTCATGGGAGTCAGCGCGAAACATTGTGACAGAAAACTGCAAAACAATAGTGTTAGGAAAACTCTTTTCATCCTGATTCCTCCGAAAGATATTTTAGACAAAATATGATATACTTGAAATGAATACAGAAACTGTACCGATATTATAAACCATTGTGAAAATGAACGCAACCAAACAGCCAAATAAAATAAAGAAAAAGGAAGATAAACCATGAATTTGGAAGGTATTGCCTTATATGCGCTGACAGATTATCTGAAACGGGAAATTACCGGCAGCCGGATTTACAAAATCGGTATGCCTTCCGCACATGTTGTTTATTTTTCACTCAAGCGGGAATATGATACAATCCATCTCATAATGGACGTCAACGGCGGCTCCCCCTCTGTCCGGATTGCAGCCGCCGCACCCGGTAATCCGCAGGAGCCGCCGTCTTTCTGCATGCTGCTGCGCAAGCATCTGGAAGAAGGAAAGATCACACAGGTCCGTCAATACGGCCTGGACCGGGTCATCGAACTGGAAATCAGCCTGTTAGGGAGGACCGGCCGGATCATTACCAAACAGATTATTATTGAACTCACCGGCAAAAACGCCAACCTGGTCTTTGCGGAAGACGGGAAAATCCTGGACAGCATAAAGCATGTCAGCCCTCTCATGAATTCCGTCCGCGTCATCCAGCCCGGATATGCTTATAACCCGCCGCCCCCGCAGACAGGTCTGGATATCCTGACCGCGTCCCCTGAAGAGATTGTGGAAGCTATTCCCGACGAAGTGACCGGTTCCTTATGGAAACAGCTGGTAAACGCGACTACCGGCATTGGCAAGGCTTCGGCATTACAGTTGTTGTCCGCCGCCAGAATCCCGTTAAATGCCACCTACCTGACACCGATGGACCGGAACCATCTGGTTTCCGCCATAACAGATTTACAGGTTAACGTGACAGCAAACCCCGCCGCGCAGCCGGTCACCGCCCTCATTACCGGAAGCAATCAGTGCCAGACCGTCTTCCCCTTCCCCCTTGCGTATATCCCGGAAGACTGCCGTCCGGAAACTTTCCCCGGCATGAATGACGCATTGTGCCATGCAGCCCTTTTGCAGCCGGTGCAGTTACCCGAACAGGAGTTATTACAGAGAACAGTGCTTTCGGAGTTACGCAAAACAGAGAAAAAAATCAGCGCCCTGGAACAGGATCTGTCCCTGTCCAACGACGCGGATACTTTCCGTATTATTGCCGACAGCCTGATGGCTGCGTTATATCAGATTCAAAAAGGAGCTGCCTCCTGCTCCGTCCCCAATATTTATGACGGCACCTTGCTGCAGGTAACCCTGTCCCCGGTACTGACTCCGGCAGAAAACGCGCAGAAATATTATAAGAAATACAACAAACTGAAACGGGCGCAGGAAGAGATTGCCATCCACCTGGCGGAAGCAACGGATATGCGGACATGGCTGGAAAGCGTGGATGAGAGCCTGCGCCTGGCAACCACCCGGCAGGAAACAGAAGAAATCAAAGAAGAACTGCAAATCGCCGGGATTTTGCCTGTTCCTAAACGGAAACCCCATGCATCCGGCAAATCAAGCCCCCTGCAAATTGTTTTTTCTGAATCAACCGGAATCTACATCGGCAAAAACAATCGCCAGAATGAAGAAGTGACGTTTAAAATCGGCGCCGGCAATGATCTCTGGCTGCACGTTCAGAAAATCCCCGGCAGCCATGTAGTCATCAAAACAACGCTTCCCGAACCGGAACCGGAAGCGCTGGATGCGGCCGTCCAGCTTGCCGCTTACTTCAGCAAAGCCCGCGGCGGCAGCCGGGTTCCCGTAGACTGTGTTCCCCGTCGCTTTGTAAAAAAGCCCCCCGGCGCCAAACCCGGTTTTGTTATTTTTACAAACCAGAAAACCTTTTATACCACGCCTGATGAAGCGTTCATGAAATACTTCTTACAAAAAAATAACATTAAATGAGTTTAGCAAAACGAAAATACCGCGGCATCCGGAATTGCTTTTCCGGATGCCGCGGTATTATTAATTTAAAAGAATATAAATCAGTGTCTCGCTACGATCAGCCGGCTCACTTTTCCACCCGTTAACTGTTTAAACTGGTTATACTCA
>JAFSOW010000196.1 GCA_017443165.1 Acidaminococcaceae bacterium
CCAGCGGCAAGCGCACCAAGAAAAAAGACCTGGGCATGATGGCCATCAGCTACGGTTACGTGTATGTGGCGCAGGTTTCCATGGGCTATGATAAGAACCAGCTGGTGAAGGCGCTGACGGAAGCGGAAGCGTACGACGGCCCGTCCCTGATCATCGCCTACTGCCCCTGCATCAACCACGGTCTGAAAGCCGGCATGGGCTGCAGCCAGCTGGAAGAAAAACGTGCCGTTGCCTGCGGTTACTGGGCGACCTACCGTTACAATCCGGAACTGAAGGCCCAGGGCAAGAATCCGTTCATCCTGGATTCCAAAGAACCTACCGAAAGCTTCCGTGACTACCTGCTGGGCGAAGTGCGTTTCGCTTCCCTGCAGAAAGTCCGTCCGCAGCTGGCTGAAGAGCTGTATAAGAAGACCGAAGCGGATGCCATGGAACGGATCGCCAACTACAAGAAAATGGCAGGAAAAGAATAAGGTTAAATCAGGAAACACTGGCTGACGAGGCGGATAGGAACAGAAAGCGTTTCCGTAGTTTCCGTACATTAAAATCAGCCGGAGAACCTCCGGCTGATTTTTTGGCTGTTTTTCTTGAAGCAGGTTTTTTCATAAAGCAGGTTTGCGTAGTATTTTTCTGAGAACGATAGCTGAGTCAAACGATAAGAGAAGAAGACAGTGATACATTTATGATTGTACATCTTTTTGCTTTTTTAGGCGGCGTAGGACTTTTCTTATACGGTATGGAACTGTTGGGCGGCGGTCTGCAGCAGGCTGCCGGCGCCCGGCTCCAGAAGGTGCTGCAGTCCCTGACGGGCGTGCCTGTGATGGGCGTGCTCCTGGGCGCGCTGGTAGCGGCAACCCTGCAGTCTTCCGCGGCAACCACCGTGATGTCGGTAGGCCTGGTCAACGCCGGTGTGATGACATTAAAGCAGGCGTTCAGCGTGGTCATGGGGGCCAATATCGGGACGACCTTTACGGCCCAGCTGATCGCGTTCAAGCTGACCGATTATTTTACGGTTATGATCTTTGTCGGGGCCATGACCCGCGTCCTTGCCAAACGCAAGAAGGGCCAGTTCATCGGTCAGATCCTGCTGGGCTTCGGTCTGCTGATGCTGGGTATGAAGGTGCTCAGCGCCGCGGCGTCCCCCCTGCGCAGCAGTCCGGTGTTTGTAGAGTTCGTTTCCCGTTTTGCCGATAATCCGGCGCTGGGGGTTATCGTGGGTATCATCTTTACCATTATGGTCCAGTCCAGCGCGGCCACGGTAGGCATTTTGATGGCCATGGCCGGTCAGGGCCTGCTTCCGCTGGAAGGGGCTATCCCGGTGTTGCTGGGTGATAATATCGGCACCTGCCTCACGGCCATCGTGGCGGCTTCCCGGAGCAACACTTCGGCCAAGCAGGTGGCGCTTTCCCATGTGCTGTTCAACTCCTTTGGCTGCGTGATTTTCCTTACGTTTCTGCCTTTGTTTGTCAAAGTCGTGCTGGCGATTTCCCCGGCCGGGGATATTGCCCGGCAGATTGCCAACTCCCACAGTGCGTTCAACGTGCTGAACACCCTGATCTTCCTGCCGCTGATTACGCCCTTTACCCATCTCATTGAAAAACTGATGCCGGATAAGGGCGATAAGATTTCCGTGAAGCCGCTGTACCTGAATGACGCGATGCTGGCAACCCCGTCCATCGCTATCGTGCTGGCGGAAAAAGAAGTGATCCGCATGGGGGAAGTGGCCCGGAAAAACATGCACGCGGCGGTGGAGTCCCTTGTGAAATACGATCCTGCCAAGGTGCAGTACGTGCTGGAACATGAACCGATCGTGGATAAACTGAATGAAGAGATTACGAAGTACCTGACCCATATTTCCGAAAAAGGACTGGGCAGTTCCCTGTCTGCCAAGCACATGGCCCTGATGCATGCCTGCATCGATCTGGAACGGATCGGCGACCATGCCCAGACCCTGGTGAAGCGCAGCCGCAAAATTTTTGAGGAAAAAATCGTGATTTCCCCGGAAGCGCAGCAGGAAATTGCGGAAATCGGCAAACTGATGGAGCAGTCGCTGGAAATCAGCATGGAAAGCTTTGCGAAAAATGACCCGAAGCTGGCCGAAGAGGCCTGGGGTGTTTGCCGCCAGGTGAAAGCGGCGCAAAAGGAAATGCGCAAAAACCACATCCGGCGTCTGAACGAAGGCACCTGCCATCCGGACTCCGGCCTGGTCTTCCTGGAAATTTTAATTAACATGAAGAGGACCAGCGACCACGCGAAAAATATCAGCCAGATGGTGCTGGGAATTTTCTGACAGGTGTGTTTGTCCGCATGGACCCGTTGTGTCTGCAGAAGGAAGGCGTTGCGGGAAAAAACCATAGTTTTTTGCAAAAAAGTTGTTGACAAAACTGAAATGTTACTTTATAATCATCCATGTTGTTACTGATGCGGAAATAGCTCAGTTGGTAGAGCACAACCTTGCCAAGGTTGGGGTCGCGAGTTCGAGTCTCGTTTTCCGCTCCATGTAAATCCATCCCGGTCCA
>JAFSOW010000197.1 GCA_017443165.1 Acidaminococcaceae bacterium
CATGTTGATCAGCGGCTTTGCAAGCGGTTCCGCTGACTGGAAAGGAAGCTGAAAAACGCATGAAAATTGCGCTGGATGTAATGGGTACCGATTACGGCCCGAAGGAATTGGTCCTGGGCGCGGTAATGGCGGTAAAAGAATATAATTGTGACGTAGTTCTGGTAGGGGATGAACCTACCATTGTAAAATTACTGAAAGATTACGGCGCGGAAAAAAACCCGCATCTGACGACCCGGCATGCGTCGGAAGTCATTGATATGCATGAGCACCCCGGTATTGCGGTAAAGACGAAAAAGGATGCCTCCATCGTGGTGGCTACCGATCTTATTCGTAACAAAGAATGCGATGCGTTGGTGTCTTCCGGCAGTACGGGAGCGGCGGTAGCTGCGGCCCTGTTTCATCTGGGGCGCATCCGCGGTGTGGGCCGGCCGACAATTGCCACGCCTATCCCAAGTCTGACGGGCACTACGGTGCTGCTGGACAGCGGGGCAAAGGTGGATGCAAAACCGCAGCATATGCTGCAGAATGCTATCATGGGTTCCATTTATGCGGAACTGATGCTGAACATTAAGAGTCCCAGGGTGGGACTGCTCAACATTGGCGAAGAAGAAATCAAAGGCAATGAACAGACACTGGCAGCGTACCCGTTGCTAAAAAAAGAGAAACTGATTAACTTTATTGGCAACGTGGAAGGTCGCGACATCAATAAAGGCAACGTGGACGTGGTTGTCTGTGACGGATTTGTGGGCAACGTGGTGCTGAAAGCGGCGGAGGGTCTGGCAACGGCCATCCTAACCATGGTGAAGGAAGCCATTATGAACGGAGGTTTCTTAGCTAAGGTCGGCGGCCTGCTGATTCGGCCGGCCTTGAAAGGCCTTAAAAAACGGCTGGACCCGGAAGCTTATGGCGGTGCGCTGCTGCTGGGCGTACGAGCGCCTTTCTTTATCTGCCACGGTTCTTCTAGGGCGAAAGCAATTAAAAATGCCATAGGCGCGGCGGTGGACGGTGTGGAACGCAACATCTGCAACCGTATTGCCGAGGATATTGCGAGGCAGACAAAAGCCGATAAGGTGGTCGGCAGTCTGCGGTAAGAAGAGAAATACAAAGAGTCATATAAGGAGAAACATAGTGACATTTGCCGCTGGTATAATAGGAATAGGATGTTATCTTCCTGAAAAAAAACTGACGAACCAGGACCTGGAGAAAATGGTTGACACATCTGATGCCTGGATCACCGAACGTACGGGTATCAAGACCCGTCATATAGCCGCTCCGGATCAGGCGACCAGTGATTTGGCCTATGAGGCTGCAGTACGTGCCCTGGCGGATGCGGATACCAAACCGGAAGAACTGGATTTGATTATTGTGGCGACCGAGTCGCCGGACTATAAATATCCCTCTACGGCTTGTCTTCTGCAGGCAAGACTGGGCGCAAAAAATGCCGCCGCTTTCGATTTGTCCGCGGGCTGCAGTGGGTTCGTATATGGTCTGGGTATCGCCAGCCAGAGTATTGTGAGCGGGTTGTATAAAAAGATACTGTTGGTTGGCGCGGAAACCCTTTCCCGGATTACTGACTGGACAGACCGCAACACATGCGTGTTGTTTGGAGACGGCGCAGGGGCTGCTGTATTGGGCAGGGTAGAAGAAGGTTACGGGGTTTTGAGCCTGGATCTGGGAGCGGACGGAAGCGGCGGCAGTCATCTGATACAGCCAGCCGGCGGCAGCCGGAAGCCAACGACCCATGAGACGGTAGATGCCCACGAACATCTTATCCACATGGACGGACAGGATGTGTTTAAATTTGCGGCGCGGCGGATGCCCTATGCCTGCAGGAAAGTACTGCAGAAAGCGGGCATGACCATAGATGATGTTGCATTGCTGGTACCCCACCAGGCGAACCTGCGCATTATCGACAATGCCATAGACCGCCTGAAAATTGACAGGGACAGAGTCTGGATCAACATCGACAAACACGGGAATATGTCAGCAGCTTGCGTTCCCGTCTGTCTGACAGAGGCGCAGGAGGCCGGACGGTTAAAGAAAGGCGACAAAGTAATTATGGTAGCCTTTGGCGCAGGGCTGACCTGGGTCGGCGCGTTAGTAAAATGGGCGAAATAATTCGGATATATAACAGTACATTTAAGTATGGAAAGTGAGGTTGGGTCCATTGTCAAAAACAGCATTTGTATTCCCCGGACAGGGTTCCCAAAAAGTTGGTATGTGCAAGGATTTTTACGATAACTACGCCTGCGCAAAAAAGGTGTTTGCGGAAGCGGATGACGCGTTGGGCTTTTCCATTACTAAGATGTGCTTTGAAGGGCCGGAAGAAGAATTGCGCCTGACAAAGTATACCCAGCCTGCCATTCTAACCTGCAGTGTGGCGGCGATGGCTGTGATGCGCGAACACGGGCTGGAGTGCGAGGCTGCCGGCGGTCACAGTCTCGGTGAATATTCTGCACTGGTAGCAGCTGACGTTATGGGGCTTCAGGATGCGGTGGTTGCGGTCCACAAGCGTGGTGAATTCATGCAGGAAGCAGTTCCTGTAGGGGAAGGCGCTATGGCGGCAGTGATAGGACTGACGCCGGATGAAATCGTGGCAGTTTGCCAGAACGTGGAAGCAGAATGCGGAGAAGCAGTGCAGGCTGTCAACTTTAACTGCCCCGGCCAGGTTGTTATTGCGGGGGCAACAAAGGCAGTGGACAAAGCAGCGGAAGCTTTAAAAACAGCAGGAGCCAAACGGGTTATCTCACTGCCGGTAAGCGCACCGTTCCACAGCACTCTGATGAAACCGGCTGCAGAACGCCTGAAGGAAGTGTTAGACAAGATTGAATTCCGGGATGCAAAATTCCCGGTATTTGCCAATGTAACCGCTGAGCCGGTTGTCAAAGCGGAAGAAATCCGTGCCCTGTTGGTAAAACAGGCCGCAAGCCCAGTCAAATGGGAAATGTCTATGCACCGGATGATCAAAGAAGGCGTAAATACGTTTGTTGAAGTGGGTCCGGGCAAGGTTCTGACCGGTTTTACAAAAAAAATTGACCGGGGTATGAACGCGTTAAATGTGGAAGATATGGCAAGTTTGGAAAAAACACTTGCTTATTTTAAGGAGGTTCGCTAAAATGCAGTTAGAAGGAAAAGTTGCATTAGTTACAGGTGCTTCACGTGGGATCGGTAGGAGTATCGCACTGTTGTTGGCTTCCCGGGGCGCTGATATTGCCATTAACTATGCCGGCAATACGGAAGCTGCCGAGAAGACCAGGGCGGAAGTGGAAGCGCTGGGGCGCAAAGCGATTCTGGTGAAGACAGATGTGGCTGACGCGGAAGCATGTGTCGCTATGATTGACGAAGTGGTTAAGGCCTTTGGAAAGATTGATATTCTGGTAAACAACGCTGGTATTACCCGGGATGGTCTTCTGATGCGTATGAAGGAAGCGGATTGGGATGCGGTGTTGCTCACCAACTTGAAAAGTGTGTTTAACTGCACTAAGGCTGCCGTTAAATATATGATGAAAGCCCGTAGTGGCCGAATCGTCAGCATCAGTTCTGTAGTGGGAGCCATGGGTAATGCCGGTCAGGCGAACTATGCCGCAGCCAAGGCTGGTATCCTGGGCTTTACCAAAGCCACGGCGAAAGAAGTGGCGGCTCGTGGCATTACGGTAAATGCTGTGGCTCCGGGTTTTATTGCTACCGATATGACAGCAGTGCTGCCGGAAAAGGTAGTGGAAAGTTTGAAAGCAGGTATCCCCATGGGGCGTCTTGGCGACCCGGAGGATATTGCAAAAGCGGTTGCATTCCTTGTATCGGATGAAGCTGCGTATATTACTGGCCAGACATTACATGTAAATGGCGGTATGTTTATGAATTAAGAAACAGGAGACTGACCGGTAAAGGTCTTGAGAGGAGGTGAATCGTGATGGGCACTTTCGAAAAAGTAAGAGATATTACTGTTGAACAGTTAAGCGTTGACGCTGATGAAGTAAAAATGGAATCTGCGTTCATTGATGATCTGGGAGCTGATTCTCTGGATATCGTCGAACTTATTATGGCATTTGAAGAAGAATTCGGCGTAGAAATTCCGGATGAAAAAGCTGAAAAGATCCGTACTGTTGCTGACGCAGTCAAAATGTTAGACGAAGAAAAAGAGGCATAATGCCGATCAGTTTGGGGATGCCCTGGGTAAGGGCATCCCTGTAAACTGTTTATGTTTGAGGATTGTGAATTTGTTTCCTGAAATGGGGGATATCTGTTGAAATTACCAGTGCTTAAAATAGGGAATTTAGTTGCGCAGGTTCCGATTATCCAGGGCGGCATGGCAATTAGATTATCGACGGCACGTCTGGCTGCTGCGGTGGCCAATGAGGGGGGAATCGGTCTGATTGCTGCTTCCGGTATGGAGGAGCAGGAATTACGGACGGAAATCCGTCTTGCCCGTAAGCTGACCAACGGCAAGGGTATCATTGGCATCAACTGCATGGTTGCAGCGCGCGCGTTTAAAAACTTAATTGTAACTGCCGCGCAGGAAGGCGTGGACCTGATTGTGGCCGGCGCCGGTTTTTCAAGAGATATTTTTGCCGTCGGCAGGGAATACAATGTGGCTGTTGTACCGATTGTATCGTCTGTAAAGCTGGCAAAGATTTCTGAAAAGCTGGGGGCTTCCGCAATTGTAGTTGAGGGTACGGAAGCAGGCGGTCATTTGGGGACGCAACAGTCAATCAAGGAGATCCTTCCGGACATTGTAAAAGCAGTGAATATACCTGTCATTGCGGCGGGCGGAGCTACCTGCGGGCAGGATATTGTGGATCTTCTGAACCTGGGGGCTGACGGTGTGCAGATGGGCAGCCGGTTTGCGGCCAGCGAGGAGTCCAACGGCGCACGTTTCCTTAAGGAAATGTACCTGAGGATGGTAAAAGAGGACGTCGTACAGATTGACAGTCCGGTAGGTTATAAGGGTCGCGCCATCCGCAGTCCTTTTGCCCAACTTTCCCTTGAAGGCAGGGCACCTCTGCCGGTAACCTGTGATGCATGTCTGAAACATTGCACGCATCAGTTCTGTATAATTCGTGCCTTGTCCCGGGCTCAGCAGGGAGATGTGGAAACCGGTCTGATTTTTACCGGGGCTCACATGTGGAAGATTCATGAAATCTTGCCGGTGAAAGAAATTTTCCAGCGCATCAAGGATGAAGTAGCAGCTATCAACAGCTAAAAGGAAGCGGGGCAGTAAGGCGGGCGGGCAGATCGTCCGGTGCATGGTCCTGTGGTTCCCAATAATTTTGAGGTGATGATTTTGAAGAAACGCGTGGTAATTACCGGGTTAGGCGTTGTTACACCAATCGGTAATGATGTAGAAACATTTTGGAACAATCTGATTGCCGGGAAATCCGGTATCGATACGATAAAAGCATTCGATACTTCGGCATTGAAAACGAAAATCGCAGGGGAAGTCAAAGATTTTGATTACACCCAGTATGTTGATAAAAAAGAGGGGCGTAAAATGGACCGGGTGGCTCATTTTGCGGTTGCCGTTGCCAGGCAGGCGGTGGCGGATGCCGGCATTGATGTGGCGCAGGAAGATTCTGCCCGTTTGGGCGTGTGTGTCGGTACCGGCATCGGAGGAATCATTACGTTCCTGGAACAGTCCCTGAAATACGGGGAAAAAGGGCCGGGACGTATCAGCCCGTTCTTTATTCCCATGGAAATCCCCAACATGCCAGCAGCCCATATCGGCATAGCACTGGGGTGGAAGGGGCCCAATACGGCTATTGTAACAGCCTGCGCTACTGGCACTAACTGCATAGGAGATGCAATGCGTACTATTCAGTACGGTGATGCGGACGTGATGATTGCCGGCGGTGTGGAAGCGGCGGTGAACCCCATTGCTATCGCCGGTTTTGAAAACATGAAGGCCCTTTGCACCGACAGCAATGATAATCCTCAGGCAGCTTCCCGTCCTTTTGATAAGACCCGGAGCGGTTTTGTGATGGGTGAAGGTGGCGGTGTAATCGTGCTGGAAGAGTTGGAGCACGCAAAAAAACGGGGCGCTCATATTTATGCGGAGTTGGCAGGTTTCGCCATGAACACTGATGCTTACCATATCACTGCTCCCGATCCGGCAGGGGAGATGCCTGCTGTCTGCATGGAAGCGGCGATTAAAGACGCAGGTCTGACCCCGGATGACATTGATTACATCAACGCTCACGGAACTTCTACCCATCGCAATGATTTGAACGAGGTCATCGCTTCCAAAAAGATTTTTGGGGAACGTGCTTACAAAGTTCCCATGAGTTCCAATAAATCTATGACCGGTCATCTGTTAGGTGGGGCCGGAGGTATGGAAGCGGTTGCAACGGTTCTTACCATTGTGAACGGTATCATTCCACCCACCATAAATTATCATGAAGTGGATGCGGAAGACGGTATGGATTTGGACTTTGTTCCCAACGAAGCGAGGAAACAGGAGGTCCGGGCTGCCATGTCCAGCAACTTCGGCTTTGGCGGACATAATGCGGTTATCGTTATTAGAAAGTACGAAGCATAAGAGACGGGCGCACAGTGACCATGAAAAATTCTGCAGGATTGACCCGCTGTAGCGAAGAACGAAAAGAACAACTGAAAGAACTGTGTGCAGGGCTGGGAATCACAATGCAACATTTTGAACTGTTGAATCTGGCTCTGACACATACTTCTTTTGCACATGAAACACCGCACTATCCTCACAATGAGCATAATGAACGATTGGAATTTCTGGGGGATTCTGTTCTGGGTCTTATTGTCAGCACCTATATGTTTGAGCATTTTCCCCATTTTGATGAAGGCCGGATGACCAAGCTGCGGGCCCAGGTAGTGTGCGAAGCTTTGCTATATCAGTGTGCAAAACGTATCGGGCTGGGGGATTACCTGCGTATGGGTAACGGCGAATTGTCTTCCGGAGGGAATCAGCGCCCTTCTATCCTGGCAGATGCTTTCGAAGCAGTGCTGGGAGCTTATTATCTGGATCAGGGCTTTGCGGCGGCGCAGCAATATCTGTTAGGGCTTTTGGAAGAAGAAATCAACGCTGTGTGTAACGGACAGCTGGTGATGGGAGATTACAAAAGCATGCTGCAGGAACGGTTGCAGCATGAGGCCCAATATGAAATCGTGTACGAAATGCTGGATTTTGAAGGTCCGGAGCATAATCGCATCTTTACTTCCGGAGTTTTTATTAACGGTATGGAATACGGCAGCGGGAAAGGCCGTACCAAGAAGGAATCGGAACAGCAGGCGGCTCGCGAAGCGTTGGAACGGCTGAAAAAGGAAGAGTCTCCGCAGCAATAAACCGATTTTTCATTTTTCTGATAAAAGGCCGGGAATTGTTTTACTTACTACTTTACAGTTACCGGGGCAGCATATAAAACACATCATGTATTGCGGAATGAACACTGCAAGAGGATGTGTTTTCTTTTTTCCGGCTGATTGATAATTCGTTTTGCATACTGTTTTTGCCGTTGTCTTTAGGGTAAATATTTCTTGAATCTTTTTTCGAGTTGTAGTATAGTTAATGTATCGGTTGTACAGAAATTTTGCGCTCGTCCGGACCGTTTTGGACGGGAGCACAGTTTTGTAAAATTGAATTTAATGAAGGAGGAGAAACTCATGAAAAAATTTCTTGCTGTAGCAGGGTCCCTTATGTTGGCTGCTTCTGTTCTGATGACGGGTTGCGGTGGCGGCGGTGGAGACAAGAAGGCTGCCGATGCCAACAAGGAATGGAAACCCACGAAGGATGTTAAGGTCATTATCGCATATAAGGCCGGTTCCGGTACGGATACAGGCGCCCGCCTGCTGCTGAACAATGCCAAACCCTATGTAGGTCAGACCATGGTCATTGAAAACAAACCGGGTGCTGATGGCAAGATTGGCTGGACCGAACTGACCAAGGCAAAACCGGACGGATATACCATCGGTTTCATCAACCTCCCGAC
>JAFSOW010000198.1 GCA_017443165.1 Acidaminococcaceae bacterium
ACTAACTTTTCTGAATCAGCGGCCCGGCGCCTGGGTTTCAAAATACAAAACGTAGCCGGGAACCAGTATCTGAGTGAAGCTCTGGTAGGTGGTGGGATAAATGACCGGGGCAATTTCCTGTATGAGGGACGGATACGCATCCACTACGACTATATTGACATGAACAAGGTTGGGGAGAAAACCTTCGTTGGTATCCAAAAAGGAAACAGACTGATCTCCAAGGATGAGGATGACATCATTTACGGCGAAGTCTTTGACGGTATCCTTACCAGGGACAGGGTTCTTGAAAAAAGCAGCCGCAACGCCTCCCAGGCTAACATTTTCGGATACATCTGCTGCGCCCTCATGATAGCAGGAGGCGCCTATCTTTTTGTAAACGCGGATTAACGCGCATAAAAGCTGTCTTATGCTTTATAAATCTAATGTAATGTAGAGTTATAGCTTATTATATATTTCTGGAAAGGAGTTCGGCGCGATGGAAGAAACCCGAAAGATAATGAATCCTCTTCGCATTTATTGCAAGAACTGCGGCGCCCCCGCCGGCTTCGACATTATCCGTCAGACATACAGCTGCCCGAACTGCGGCCAGGTTTCCGGTCTGCCGGAAGTCGAGAAGAGCATGACCCAGTGGCGGGAGCTTCATAAAAAGAATATGAAAGCGCGGACGGAAGGCCAGCAGCTGGAAGAACACGCCTGTCCCACCTGCGGGGCGCAGGTGATCATCAAGGCTGGCGAGGCAACCGGGGCCTGTGATTTTTGCGGCAGCAAACTGGTTCGCAGAGATCTGATCAACCCCGAACAGCTGCCGGAGCTGATCATCCCTTTCTTTATCACGCCGGAAGAAGCAAAAAAAAGGATGCAGCAGTGGGCGCAGGATAACGCGAAAACGCCGGAAGGCGAGGCTGTGCTTGCCAACATTGATAAATTTAAAGGGTACTATCTGCCGTACCAGCTGGTCCGGGGGCCGGTAGGCGGCACGGTAACCCGTGACGAAACATACCGCCAATACTATTGCGACGGTTATCTGGACGGTACGGCGGTGAACACCTCTAAACAGCTTGACAATCTGACGTTAAATGATATGGAACCTTTCGACTGGTCGGAAGCCCGTCCCTTTGAATACGGTTACATTGCCGGCCAGAATGTAAAGCTTGCCGATATCTCAGGTGCCCAGACGGAAGAACGTATCCTGTGGGAAGTGAAAGAGGATTTCCTGCCGGAAGTGGAACGGGTCATGCAGACCGAGGGCGTCTACATTGATCTGAAATCCGGTAACCTGCTGACAATTCCCGTACTGCTGCCTGTCTATTTTATCAAAGCCAAATTAAAAAACAGGGGAGTAACCGCGGTCATGAACGGCCAGACCGGACGTATCGCCGTCTCTACCGGGCGCGAGAAAAGATCTAAGCCCTGGCTGTGGAACTGGTTCCTGTATACCTTAGGTACTTTCCTTCTTTTGACGTTTTTATTTGGAAACGTCTACATGGGCCTGATGTGCACCTCGGTCCCGTTTATCGTTTACGGAGTTATGTTTTCGCAAAGCGGTGATGAAGTGGTACGCCGCATTGTCTTAAAAACAGAAGCGGCCAAAGCGGAGCGCAAAGGTAATGCGCTTTCCATCGCGGAAGGGGAAGAAGTGCTGGAAAATCCCTACGACAACACCCCGGTCTTCCGGGAGAAAAACGATGCAGGCGAACTGGTACCGGTGCACCTGCGCTTTTATCCTCTCAGCCGGATGATTTCTGTAGTGGTGAACACCTTCATCACCATTTTCCTGCCCGCCATCATCGCGGCCGTGATCCGTCTGGCTGATATGAAAGACGGTGAACGGTTTATGGACGGCTTTGCGCCGGAGTACGGCGCAGCCTGGTATACGCTTGTTTTCATCATAGTGCTTTTATATTTGTCCAAAGGGCTGCGTATGGACGCGTATGATCATCCGTATATTTACGAAATTCTGGAAAACGGCAAAGAAAAACTGATAGGCGACAGTGATTCCCGGAAGCTAACCGTGCTATCCATGTTTGGAGTAGGGCAGAAGGATTCCGACGGCGAGAAGTGGGGTCTCATTAAAATGTTATGGATGATGGGCGGTGTCGGCCTGTTTTTGGGCGGTACATTTCTGTTCATTTTAATCGGCAGTGTGGCGGCAATTTTGAATTGAGAGCCGAAGTATTCTTTTGACCTGTGAAGTAAAATCTGTGAAACCCCTGACGAATTTCTCTGCAAGCTTGCCAACATTTTTGGAAGCTGCGCAAAATCATTTTTAATGGAGTCTTGCATGATGAAAACTTTTATCACAACAATATTTAAACTAATTTTGAGTACAATACTTTTTGTTGCTTTCTCTTTACCCTGTTTTGCGGAAGTGCGGCGGGTACCAGCCCATCCTATCGTGGAGCAGGGGCTGACCGCGATCACGCTGGATGTGGAAGGCGCGGAAAATTTCCGGTACACAGGGCAGAAAGACAAAATGCACATGTACCTGGGGAAAATCAAACCGGACAGTAATATTAAATTTGTGATCCGGGGCACACTGAAGGACCAGAAAGAGCTGCCCATCACAGACCGCACCTGTCTGATACGCATGCAGGTGACCGTCAAAAAAGGCGACACGGTTCTGAAAACCCAGAACTTCCGCAAAGAGAATAAAAGCAGCGTGTACCTGGATTACAAGGTGCCCAATGATGCAGATACGCTGGAAGTCATTGAAAACTTTTCTGTGACCAACAAGAGCGGGGACAAAAAGTTTGACCAGAAGGTAACCACCATCAACAAGCTGATCCTGACCACGACGGACGATGGCAGCGGTACTGTTACGAGTACACTGGCTAAAGACAAAACCGGGGACAAGAATACAAACCCGGACGGTATGGATAAAAAAGACGCAGGCAGTGAAAAAAACAAGGATAACGTTGCCGGCCCGGAGAAGAAAGACAATACTAAAACTGCCGGCAGTAACAGCAAACCCATAAAGGCTGCCGGTAATAAGAATCCCAGCCCTGAAGAAGAAGAAGCTGCGGTGCGAACCACCCGCATGATTTCCGGCTCGGCGTTTCTGGTCTTCCTAGCCGGTATCGGCATTCATTTCTTTATGAAAAACAGAAATAGCAACAAGATTTCCGCGGAAACCAAGGCGCGCAAAGAAAGGTTACGCCAGCAGGCCATTGCAAAACAAAAAGAAATGCGGGGAAAAGAGACGGTATACGCAAACGAAGCCGGAAGCCAGGCAGAAAGCACAGCTGCCGCGGCGGTCAT
>JAFSOW010000199.1 GCA_017443165.1 Acidaminococcaceae bacterium
CGCGCTTCCATTTACAACGCCATGCCTCTGGAAGGTTGTGAAGCACTGGCGCAGTTCATGGAAGACTTTTATCAGAAAAACAAATAACGAACTGTTTGAATACCTGGGTTTGTGAACCGGGGCTTTGGTTTTATGCCGAAGCCCTGTATTTTTTTGCGAATTTTTAGATGAAATGGTAAAATAAGAATAACAAAAAACAAAGAAAGGTGTGACCTTTTTTGTTTAAACAACTGATATGCAAAACACTGCCGACCACCATGTGCCACGGCAGCTGTCTGACGGCGCTGCCCAACGGATCGCTGCTGTGCGTCTGGTTCGGCGGCAGCAGGGAAGGCGCGGCGGATACGGAGATTTATTTCTCTGTAGGCAGACCCCGTTATTCCGCGGTGAATAAGAAAAAGCAGGACAGCGACCGGGAGCATATTCATGACGGACGCGTGCAGGAAACATTGGCGGTATCCTGCGACTGGACGGAGCCGGTCTGCATCACGAACATGCCGGAGGCATGCTGGAACCCGGTGCTGCTGGTACAGCACGAGCATGTGCTGCTGTTTTTTAAAACCGGGAATAAAATTGCGGACTGGAAGACCATGGTCATGCTGAGCCGGACTGACCCGGTATATTGGGGACATCCCCGTCCGCTGGTACCGGGCGACGCCACCGGAGGGCGCGGTCCGGTGAGGACAAAACCCATCCTCCTTCCTTCCGGACGTATCTGCGCGGGGGGGAGCATTGAGCGGGGCGACTGGCAGTGCTTCTGCGATTACAGCGATAATTACGGCATCACTTGGAACCGTACCGCGTTACTGGGGCTGAACCTGCTGGCGCTTAATATGCCGGACGCTGGGGAACACGGGCAGACAGAACCGGTAACGGCTTCCGAACTGCCGCCTCTCAGCGCGCAGAGTTTTAACGGGCGCGGCGTGATCCAGCCGGTCCTCTGGCAGGACAAAGGCCGGTTGCATATGTATATGCGCAGCACGGAAGGCTATATTTACAGCAGCGTTTCGGATGATGAGGGAAAACACTGGACAGACCCGCAGCCTACGGAACTGTACAATAACAACAGCGGATTTGATGTGATCCGTGTGCCGGGCGGCCGGCTGTTTCTGGCCTGCAACCCGGTGCGGGGCAACTGGGGCGCCCGTACGCCGCTGGCCCTGTTTATGGGCCGGGAAGACGGCAGCCGCTGGGAAATGTTCCTGCGGCTGGAAAAAGGGAAGGGCGAATTCAGTTATCCGTCCTTAACGTACGCCTTTAACGGGTTGTGGGTGTCTTACACATACAACCGGGAAAACATTGCCGTTGTCTTTCTGACCTGGAAGGAAATCGCCCAATGCCGTAAGTTCAGGATAAAATGATGCGTTTTTATATAGCAGGAAGCCGCAGAATATGATAAAATAAATTGCGTTGAAATTAATCAAAAGGGGAGGAGAATCAATGAAAAAGCTATTAACTTTATTGATGCTGACAGCGATGCTTTTAGGTGTGGTCGGCTGTGGCGGCAGTGCGGAAAAGAAAGCGGCGTATCCGGCAGACGGTGACATAACCGTTATCATTCCGAAAGCACCGGGCGGTGGTACGGATACCAGTGCCCGTGGGCTGATTTCGTTCCTGCAAAAGGAATTACAGGGAAGCAAGTTTGTTCCCGTAAATAAACCGGATGGTGGCGGTATTACCGGTATGGTGGAACTGTCCAAGGCGAAACCGGACGGACATACCTTAGGTATGGTAACGGTAGAGTTGGCTATGTTTCCCCATCAGGGCAAAGCAACCGTGACCAACAAGGATTATGTCTCCGTGTGTGCCCCTATTGCGGCTCCCGCAGCTCTGATCGTTACGAAGGAAGCACCGTACAATAACCTGGATGAGTTTGTAAAATATGCAAAAGACAATACCGGCAAGGTTTCCATGGGGAACTCCGGTACCGGCGCCATCTGGCATATTGCTGCGCTGAATTTTGAAAAGGAGTTTGGGGTAAAGTTTAAACATGTTCCCTATCCGAAGGGAAGCGCCGACATTGCGGCTGCCCTGGCAGGCAAACACATTGAAGCGACCCTGGCGGATCCCAGTGTGTTCAAGAGCCAGATTGATGCAGGCGCGCTGAAAATTCTGGCCGTGATGGCGGATACCCGTAGTGAATTCTATCCCAACGTTCCGACCTTTAAGGAACTGGGCCATCCTATGGCGATCCGTGCCTGGGCGGCTCTGGTAGCTCCGAAGGGTACGCCGAAAGAGAAAATGGATGTGTTGCGCAAGGCTGCCGAAAAGGTGTGCAACAGCAAAGAATTTAAGGATTATTTCAAGAAACAGGGTATTGATCCCACGGCGATCATCGGTGATGCCTGCGATAAGATGATGGCGGACGACGACGCCATGTACGCAAAATTCCTGAAAAAGTAAAACCGTTTAGGAAGTACGGCAGAACTGACCCGTACTTCCTTAATAAAAAGCCGCAGCGGTACATCGATATCGCTACGGCTTCTTCAAATCAGGGAGTTATAGTATGGTTTCCATGAAATTTTGTAATTTTGTGGTGTTTGTGATGGGGATGATTATCGGCGGAGCGATTATGGGCGCGTCCGCCGGCTTTCCCATGGAGATTACGGAGCAGGGGCCGGGGCCCGGTTTCTGGCCGTTCCTGCTGGGGCTGGCGTTGGCCGTCGCGGCCCTGGTTTTAGCTGTTTTTACATTATGCCACCGTCAGGAACTGACGGAGGAAAAAGTTTCGCTGGGCACCGCTGCCAACCGGCAGACTTATGTGGTGATGGTCCTGATAATATTATTTTGCGGTCTGATCCATCTGATTGGTTTTTATGCTGCGGCTGTGCTTTTGGTTCCCTGTATTATGCACCGGCTGGAGTGCCGGGATAAGAAGCTGATGATTTTTACAGCGGTAGGAGTAACGCTGTTTATTTACCTTGTGTTCGGGCAGCTTCTCCATACGTCGCTCCCGTCCTCTGTGTTTTTAGAGTAGGAGGGCGAAGATGGCGGACATTATTACAGCGTTGGGAATGATAGCAGATCCTTTTAATTTTGTGTGCCTGATTTTTGGCGTGGGCGTGGGAATTATGTTCGGCGCCATGCCGGGCCTTTCCGTGAACATGGGGCTGGCGCTGCTGCTGCCTCTGGCTTTTGCGTTTAAAGGTATGGCCGGTATACTGATGCTGCTGGGAATTTACTGCGGCGCAATTTACGGGGGAAGCATCAGCGCTATCCTGTTAAAGACTCCGGGCACTCCTGCCAGTGTGGCTACGACCCTGGACGGCTATCCCATGGCAGTTGAACAGCGGCAGCCGGGCCGGGCGTTGGGGCTTTCCACTACAGCCAGCGCTTTCGGGGGCATCTTCAGTACAGTTTGCCTGATTATCTGCGCGCCGCTTCTGGCCAGGATTTCGCTGCAGTTCTCCAAACCGGAATATTTTGCCCTGGCGGTATTCGGGTTATCCATAATTACCAGTGTTTCCAGCGGTAACGTGATCAAAGGGATCATGGGAGGCATTATCGGTCTGTTTTTAGCCACGGTCGGTATTGATGCCATGAGCGGGGCCATCCGTTTTACACTGAACACGACATATCTGTTGGGCGGGGTTAGTTTCATCCCCATCCTGATAGGTGTGTTTGCCCTCTCGCAGACGTTACAGAGTGTGGAGGACTGCTGGCAGAAAACACAGCTTCAGCAGCATGTTTCCATTGACAATGTGCTTCCGTCACTGACAGATTTGAAACGATGTTTTGTGACTATGCTGCGCAGCAGCGCAATCGGAACATTTATTGGCTGTATCCCGGGAACGGGCGGGGATATTGCCAGTTTTGTGGCCTACGACCAGGCTAAACGGTGGAGCAATAACAGTGAAAATTTCGGGCATGGGGAGCCGGAAGGGGTGGCTGCGCCGGAAGCGGGTAATAATGCCGTCAGCGGCGGGGCGTTTATCCCGGTTCTGACGTTAGGTATTCCCGGGGACGGGGCTACCGCAATCATGATGGGCGCCCTGATGGTACAGGGTCTGCAGCCGGGGCCCTTACTGTTCATTGACAAAGCTCCGGATGTATATGCAATTTTCATCGGTTTGCTAATGGCCAACATTATTATGGCCTGCATGGGCTATTCCCTGATCCGGCTGTTTGTGAAACTGACCAATGTTCCGAATACGATTTTGCTCCCCATCATTATGCTGATGACATTTGTAGGTACTTACAGCTATGGAAATTCCATGACAGACGTGTACATCATGGTAGCCAGCGGTATCCTGGGCTATTTTCTGAATAAGCTGAAGTTTTCCATGAGCGCTGTCATCATTGGCATCATCTTAGGCGGTATGGCGGAACAGAATTTTGTGGGGTCGCTGATCATGAGCGACGGCAATCCCGCAATCTTCTTTACAAGACCGATCTGCCTGTTTTTCCTGGCAGCTGCTGTGATATCCCTGGTTGCACCCTTTGTGATGAAAAAGAAAAGATAAACAAATAAACCGTAATGCCGGAGAGCATATTATGGAAAAATGCGTTCCGAAGCATTACGGCATTTTTGTCGTTTAAAAACAACGCTGAAATAGTACACAGATTCAATTGCTGACAGGCATGTAAACGAATTGATGACAGATGCACCAATCAACTGTCTTTCAATTTTCCTGCCAGCCCTTGCAAAGATCCACCCAACCTTCGTTGACCGTGTATTTTTCCAGTTCTTCCGGCGTCAGTTCGATGGCGTTGTTCTCTTCTCCCGCAGCGGGGAACATGGTGGGGAAGCGTTTCATGGAAATATCCAGATACACTTTGACGCCGTCGTTAACACCAAAGGGGCAGACGCCGCCGGGAGCGTGGCCAATCTGTTCCTCTACTTCGGCAAAGGGAAGCATGTGGGCTTTTATACCGAAAAAGTGTTTAAACTTAGCGTTATCGATTTTTGTATCCCCGGCAGTTACAATTAAAACAGGAAACTCTTTTCCTGCAAAAGAAAGCGTTTTGGCGATGCGGGCCGGTTCCGTTCCGGCGGCCTTGGCGGCCAGTTCTACCGTCGCGCTGGACTCCTTGAATGTTATAATCTTATCTTCCATACCAAACCGGGACAGAAACTTTCTGGCGCGTTCCACAGACATGATAGCGACTCCTTTACGTTTAGATTTTCTTATTCAATGTTGCTTCAAGTTTACGTTTTTCTGTATCACTTGTCAACTTTTGCTTAACCAATTACAATAAGAGTAGTAAACAAAAAAGTTTAGTCGGAAAAAGATTTGAGAAAAACATCGGGAACGATTTTGTAGTTTTATTGAGCGTTGACCGGGTAACCCGTGAGGGTCCCGGTCTGACGATACCGAGCAACGCGAACAGAGTGAGCATGCGCAGTGAGGAAGTGGGAGACGGGTTACCCGGTCAACGCGGCTCCGGTTTCGTGAAGTCGTTTCCTGACAGTAGTAGTTATGTATATCTATAAGGAGTGAAACCATGGGACCCTTACAGGACATCAGAGTACTTGACCTGTCACGTCTTTTGCCCGGACCCTTCTGTACCCGCCTGTTCGCGGATATGGGGGCGGATGTCATTAAAATTGAAGAACCGGTGAAAGGCGACTATTCCCGGGACTTCGTGCCCCGGCGGGGTGATTTTGCCTGTTGGTTTATGGAAGTGAACCGTAATAAGAAGAGCATGGCGCTGGATCTGAAGCAGGAAGAAGACAGGAAAATCTTCCTGGAGCTTGCCAAAACCGCCCATGTGGTAGTGGAAAGTTACCGCCCCGGTGTTATGGAAAAGCTGGGGGTCGACTTTGCTACGGTAAAAAAGGTAAATCCGAAAATCGTCTACTGTTCTATTACCGGTTATGGCAAACAGGGGCCCCTGGTGAAGCAGGCGGATCACGATATCGGCTACCAGAGTCTGGCGGGCCTGATTTCCCTTAGTGGGGAAAAGGACGGAAAACCGTCTATACCCGGCGTACTGGCGGCGGACATGCAGGCATCCGCCCTGGCCGGCATGTCGATTCTGGCTGCGCTGCGGCACGCGGAGCGGACAGGGGAAGGACAGGAGATCAGCATTTCCCTGTTTGATATTTGTCTGGCGCTGGTGCCCGGTGTCAGCGCTACCTATTTCGGCAATGGGTTCGTGAACGTGCGGGGCAACAACTGGCTCAGCGGCGCCAACCCCAATTACAACGTGTACCGGACAAAGGACGGCAGGTACATGAGTGTGGGCTGTCTCGAAGAAAAATTCTGGGCAAAGCTGTGCAAGGTATTGGAGCGACCGGATCTGATTACGGCGATCCGCGATGAGAAGAACTATCCCATGCTGAAAGAAGAACTGGCCTCCATCATCGCCGGGAAGACCATGGCTGAGTGGGCGGAACTGGCCAAAGGATCCGACGCCTGCTTTGAACCGGTGCTGAATTATGACGAGGCTGTAGCAACAGAACAGGTGAAAGCGGATGAAATGGTACTGGAAATAGAGGATCCGGAACTGGGCAATTACAGGACCATGGGCTTCGTCCCCAAGTTTTCCAAAACGCCTTGTGCCTTTTACCGGAGAGCTCCCCGACTGGGAGAAGATACAGAAGATTTGTTGAAAGAAATAGCGAAAAAATGAGATAAAAAACAGCAGGCCACATAGAAATCTTGTAACCTGCTGTTTTTTTATTCATAATCTTTTATTTCGCTTGTTTCAGCTACTTTTGTTGCGACGGAAGACAATGCCGCGGCAGCCGTTTTGGTCTTTTCCCTGGGGCCCATCTTATTTAAAACCGGAATCGGTTTGATAGTATTTCCGGGAACAATGGCTTCAATAAAGGCTTTTACGATTTCCGGATCGAAAGCGGTCCCCATGGCGCTTAACAGTTCCTGCAACGCTTCCTGATGGCTTTTCTGCCACTGGGTAGCGCATGGATTGATTACACTGTCGTAATAATCCGCTACGGCAATGATCCGTGCGCCAAGAGGAATGTTCACGCCTTTCAGACGCTTAGGATATCCGGTACCGTCCCATTTTTCGTGATGGCTGCGGATCAGGTCGATGATACCGGAGAACTCTTCCATGTTTTCCAACATGCTGCAACCTGCGATACAGTGCCGTTTGTACTGGGCCAATTCACGGGTGCTCAGATACGGGAATTTATTCAGGATGCTGTTGGGTACGCTTAAAAGGCCAATGTCGTGCATCAGAGCCGCGGTCCGGATAATACCGATTTCTTTTCTGGAAAGTCCCAGCTTGGCGGCCACGCTGGCCGAATAATTAGCTACCTGTTGCGAATGCAGATACAACACTTCGTTCTTACGCTGTAAAAGTTCAAGAAAAAAGCTGCAGATCTCTTTCGTCTTCCCTGTATAGGCAAAATCAAGATACTGAGGAATAGAAAGCATAATATCACGTCCGTACTTAATTGTATTGCATGGATTTGCCGGCTTTTTCCGGTCCGCGCAAATGCGTTGAACCGGCATATCCATAAGTTTTCTGTTGTTTGTCAGATAAATAAAACCGGAACGGATCCGGTTATGATTTCGGTTTTTTCAGGTAAGTATAGTATAGTGGCTTTGGAAGATTCCGTCAAGACAAACTGTAATTCGCCAAAAGCAGGTTCGTCATATTATGTTCAAAATGTTAATTATTAAACACATAATGGCAAAGCTGTAAACAACGTTATGAAATGCTTGAATTATTCGGTTTTGTGTGCTATATTTAGTGAATAAAAACAATCCGGGTCTGTGGTTGAAAGTCGATGCCAGTTGCAGGCAAAACGATCCACGTAAGCAGTAAAAATTACTGTGAGCACGGTGCAGCTTAGAAGTAAGTCCTGCCGTTAATAACGAGAGGAGCAGTAGTGGGGAGCAGTTGCTTAGGAGCGAACCTTCCAGCAGGCGGGTGTGGGGGCGAAAACCAGGTCAGCCGGGGCGTTTTTATTCTGGCAGGTACGTGACCGTTTTTCCGGTATCATGCGTCAGGCAAAGCCTGGTCTTATAACAGTATCTGCCCAAAGTATCGTTGTTGAATAACAGGTTTGGAGGGGAAGTAAATGAAAAAAATTACTGTATTGTTAAGCGTTTTGGTCTTGGCGCTGGGCGTTTTGGCTGCCGGCTGCGGCGGCGGTGACAAGAAGGATGAAAAGAAGCAGGCGGCTGCACCGGCTCCGGCAGCCAAAGAAGAGCTGCTCGTAGGTACGGAACCATCCTTTGCGCCGTTTGAATTCCCGGAGAAAGATTCCAAGGAATTTACCGGCTTTGATATGGACCTGATCCGCGCTATCGCCAAGGAGATGGGTTATAAGAAATGCACCATCAAAAACATGGGCTTTGATGCCCTGATTCCTGCAATCAACGCAGGTAATATTGATGTTTCAATTGCAGGCTTCAGCATTACGGAAGAACGGAAGAAACAGGTTATTTTCTCCCAGCCTTACTACAAATCCGGCCTGGCTTTTGTAGTGCGCAAGGATGTAAACGACGTCAAGAAATTTGAAGATCTGAAAGGCAAGACGATTGCGGTACAGCTGGGTACGACCGGCGCCCTGTACGGGGAAAAACTGAAAGATAAAGGCTCCGTTGTGAAGACCTTCAATACCAGCGATCTGGCCTGCATGGAACTGAAGAACAAGGGCGCGGACGCAGTTATCAGTGATTTGCCTGTATTACAGTATTTCCTGAAGAACGGTGGCAGTGAATACGCGAAGCTGGCCGGCGAGCCTCTGACAGCGGAAGATTACGGTATCGTAATTTCCAAGAAGAAACCGGAACTTGCCAAAGAAATTGACAAGGCTCTGGACACCCTGAAGAAGAACGGCACCTATGACAAGCTGTATGAAAAATGGTTTGGCAGCAAACCTGCAAAATAAGATACAGCATTTATAGTTTCTGTTAAGCAACAGGGATTCACACTGCATGTTTAGCAACGGAGGAATCCGTTTGATTTTATTTAAACTGGAATTTTGCTGGACAATTAATTAAAGCGAGGAGGCAGAACAAAAAAATGAAAAAAGCATTAGTGCTTATGATGACTTTGTTGATGGCTGTTATGATGGTAGCAGGCTGCGGCGGCGGAGATAAGAAGGCCCCGGCCGTTCAGGCTCCCAAAGTTTTAAAGGTTGGAACGGAACCCACCTTTGCTCCCTTTGAGTTCCAGAAAGAAGGCAGCAAGGAATTTGACGGCTTCGACATGGATCTGATCCGCGCTATCGGCAAACAGATGAACATGAAAGTGGAAATCCTGAACATGGGCTTTGATGCCCTGATTCCCGCCATTAATGCCGGGAATATCGATCTGGCCATTGCCGGCATGAGCATTACACCGGACCGTCAGAAAGCCGTGGACATGAGCGATCCTTACTACGTATCCGGCCTTGTTGTTGTAGTGGGTAAAGATAACGCTGCGGTAAAGAGCGTAAATGACCTGAACAACAAAGGCATCGCAGTACAGATCGGCACCACCGGCGCGGAACGGGCGGCCAAGGTCCCCGGCGCCAAGGTTAAAAACTTCAATACCAATGCTGAAGTTTTCCTGGAATTGAAGAATAAAGGCGTTGAAGCGGTCATCATTGACAAGCCCGTTGCAGAATACTTCCTGGCCACCGGGGGCGGCAAAGATTACGCCAAAATCGTGGGCGACACTATGGAAGCGGAATCCTACGGCATCTCCCTGAAGAAAAACAGCCCGCTGACCAAAGAAATCAACAAAGCCCTGCTGGATCTGAAGAAAAACGGCGAATATGACAAGCTTTACACGAAATGGTTCGGCGCTGTGAAGAAATAAATTGTTAAGATTTGACATTAATTCTGTGCTTTGCTATTCGTAATAATGCAAAAGGGAATTTTGCATAAATTCCCTTTTGTATTTTTTATTTATGTAGTATAATATTTGCAAAGATTTTCTGCCGTGCCTTTTCAGGTGCATTGCGGCAGAGAGTCTGTGCATTTGCGATGGATTGCAAAATGTAAAAAAATACAAAAACAAGAAGGTTTGCCTTATGGACGTTAATTTTGATTTGATGAAAAACGCGTTTCCGCTGTTGGTTGCGGGCGCCGGCATTACGATTGAGATCACGGCTCTCAGCGTCTTCTTCGGTATGCTGATCGGCATCATCGTGGCTCTGGTTCGTATGTCTGATTTTAAAATTCTGCGCTGGCTGGGCAATGTATATGTGGATTTTATCCGGGGGACACCGCTTCTGATCCAGATTTTCCTGGTTTATTTTGCGCTGCCCAGTATTATCGGGCACCGGGTAGACGCGTTCTTCGCAGCGATTTCCGCCTGCTCCATCAACAGCGGCGCCTATGTGGCGGAAGTGTTCCGGGGCGGCATTCAGTCCATTGACGTGGGTCAGATGGAAGCCGGACGCAGTCTGGGCATGACCTGGTGGCAGACTATGCGCTACATCATTTTACCTCAGGCCTTCAAGCGCATCATCCCTCCGCTGGGCAACGAATTCATTGCCATGCTGAAGGATTCCTCCCTGGTTTCCGTAATCGGGTTTGAGGAACTGACCCGCCGGGGCCAGCTGATCATTGCCCGTACTTATGCGTCCTTTGAGATCTGGATGGCGGTAGCGATTATCTACCTGATCCTGACATTTACGGTAGCCCGGCTTACCGGCCTCCTGGAAAGGAAGTTTGATACAAAATGACAGAACGACAGGATATTATTAAAATTACGGGCCTGAAAAAGAGTTTCGGCGACCTGCATGTATTGAAGGGCATTGACCTGTATATCAAAGAAAAAGAAGTGGTGGTCATCATCGGACCCTCCGGCAGCGGCAAGTCCACCCTGCTTCGCTGCATCAATTACCTGGAAGAGCCTTCGGGCGGGGAAATCGTGTTCGACAACATCCCTCTGAACGGGGAAGCAAACATCAATGAGGTCCGCAAGGAAGTGGGCATGGTGTTCCAGCGTTTCAACCTGTTCCCCCATATGACGGTGATGGAAAACCTGGTGCTGGCTCCCATGAAGGTGAGAAAGACGAGCCGGAAGGAAGCGGAAGAGCTGGCCATGACCTACCTGAAAAAAGTCGGGCTGGCGGAAAAAGCGAATAATTATCCGGACCAGCTTTCCGGCGGGCAGCAGCAGCGTGTGGCTATTGCCCGGGCCCTTTGTATGAAACCCAAAGCCATGCTGTTTGACGAGCCGACTTCGGCGCTGGATCCGGAAATGATCAACGAAGTGCTGGAAGTTATGAAGCAGCTGGCCAAAGAGGGCATGACCATGGTTGTGGTTACACACGAAATGGGTTTTGCCAAAGAAGTGGGCGACCGGGTGCTGTTTGTGGACGGCGGGTATATTGTGGAAGAAGGAACGCCGGAGCAGGTATTCGACCATCCGCAGAACCCTAGGACCCAGAGTTTCCTGTCCAAGATTCTGTAATACAGGGGGCGTTTGCGAAAACGCTGCAGTGGAAAGATTGAAAATGTGTTTGCGTTACGCTCTACAGGAGGATAAATACCATGTTGAAAAAGACGGCAATGTTGTTTCTGGCGTTGGTCCTCATAATCAGCGCATCTGCAGGTTTTGCTGCAGAAAGCGCGAAGGGCAAAACCGGGAAGGCTGTGAAGACAGAACAAAGTAAGTATCCGGCTGCTTATGAAAAGGCAATCCTTGCTGCGAAAGCGGAAGTTCCGGTTGCAGCAGTTTTTCAAGGATTGTTAAATGAACAGGAAACTGATACGACTGTTGCTTTTTTGTTTTTTGATAATAATACACTCCGTGCCTATGAGGTTACTGTAATTAAAGAAATCAATAAAGTGAAAACCGTTAAAATCGGGGGCAGCAATATTCCCGGCAGCACAACCGTTAATAAAACAGTGGAAGACATTGAAGAAATAGTAAGGCTGGAGTATCCGGACGGGAAGATAACCTCAATTGAACAGAAATACGAAGGGAACCTCAGCTATTATGAGGCGCAAGTGGAAACACAGCGGTTTACGGCAGATATTAAGATCAATCCAGTGACCGGGGCGGTTGGCAGCCGGGTACTGGAATATAAAGTGGAAATGACCAAGACGGAGGTCGGGGAGCAACCGTCAAAAGAAGAACCGGCTAAGCCGGAAAAGCAGAATCCGGTTCCTCCTGTTCCCAGCGAATGGATGTGCGGTAACTGCGGAACCCTGAACCATGAAGGACAGTTCTGCATCAACTGCGGTATCCGGAGACCTGCGGATATGAACGCGCCTGTTGTTAAATGCAACAAATGTGGATGGGCTTCTGCAGATCCCAATAACCTGCCCAATTTTTGCCCGGAATGCGGCAGTCCATTTCAACATTAAGGATTAAGGAAGCAACGAGTTGTAACGAATTGTGCAGTTTTTAGTAAAAAAGTGACAAAAGTTAGAAATCTGTATTTACAAACAGGAATAATATGTAATACGTCGAATGAATAGATAGCAGACAAAGGGGAGGAGCCCTGCGGACAGGATTTACAAAGAGGAGGCATTACAGATCAGTTAGAGAACGGGCCGCAGCTTCCTGATCCGGAGCCTGTAATAACCAAGTAACCTTGGAAGTTCAAGGAGGACTCAGTATGGCAATTATCGTAAAAGGCAGAAACGCAGTTGTATCACCGGCGGTCAAAGCGTACCTGGAGAAAAAGATCGATAAAGTTACCAGGCAGTTTAAAGCGGTGGGAGATATTACTGCAGTACTTAAGGTAGAAAACGGAAACCATATCGCTGAAATCACCGTTCCGGCTAAGGGTATCCTGCTGCGGGCCCAGGAATCTACAAAAGACATGTATTCCTCCATCGATCTGGTGGTGGAAAAGATTGAGCGGCAGGTACACAAATATAAGACCAAATTAATGAAACGGAAATACAGCAACTTCCGGGAAGTTCCTGTAGAAACCCCGCCTGTAGCGGAAGCGGTTCCGGTTCAGGCGGAAGCGGAAGAAGATTTTAAGATTATCCGTAGCAAGAGTTTTACCATGAATCCCATGACACCGGAAGAAGCAATTTTGCAGATGAATCTGCTGAATCATGATTTCTTTGTATTCTATGATCCGGATTTTGGAGGAGTAAGCGTAGTGTACCGGCGTAAAGACGGCAATTACGGGCTGCTGGAGCCCAAGCTGGAGTAAAACATCTGTTGCATATTCAACGCAGGACGAAAGTCCTGCGTTTTTTGTTTTTATTCTTCACGTAAACTTCACAAACTTTAACACAGAAATGGCGGCGTTTTTTTGACTTTTGCGGCTCTTTCTGTTAAAATTTTATGATAGACAATAATGGATATTTGTTTGCTAAAAACATGAAGAAAAATAAAACCATTAATGAAAATTCCCAAGTTAAGGAGTGATTAGTTTGCTGGAATCTTTAATAAAGAAGATTTTCGGAGATCCCAATGAAAAAGAATTAAAAAACATCCAGCCGATTGTAGACAAAATCAACGCGCTGGAACCTGAGATGGAACGGATGAGCTCCGCCAACCTGCAGGCAAAGACGGCTGAATTTAAACTGCGCCTGAAAAAAGGCGAGACGCTGGATGATATTTTGCCGGAAGCTTTTGCGGTGGTAAGGGAAGCGTCCAAGCGCGCCACCGGTCTGCGCCATTTTGATGTGCAGCTGATTGGCGGCGTAGTGCTGCACCGTGGCAAGATTTCCGAGATGCGTACCGGCGAAGGCAAGACTCTGGTGGCAACTCTGCCGGTGTATCTGAACGCGCTGACCGGTCACGGCGTTCATGTAGTTACTGTCAACGATTATCTGGCTCGCCGTGACAGTGTGGATATGGGCCGTATTTATAATTTTCTGGGTCTGACAGTGGGTCTGATTGTCCATGATCTTGATTTCGCGGAACGGAAGGCTGCGTACCAGGCGGATATCACGTACGGAACCAACAATGAATTCGGCTTTGATTATCTCCGCGACAACATGGTGGTTGATAAGGATCAGATGGTGCAGCGGGAACTAAATTACTGCATTGTGGACGAAGTGGACTCGATTCTGATCGACGAGGCCCGTACTCCGCTGATTATTTCCGGCCCCGGTGAAAAGTCTGCCGATCTGTACAAAGTCATCGCCCGTATCGTCGCCAACATGAAACCGGGCGAAGATTACACTGTCGATGAAAAGCAGAAGCAGGTAGCACCTACGGAAGTGGGTATTGCCAAAGCGGAAAAGGCGCTGGGCGTGACAAACCTGTATGATACTGAACACGGCGTGGATTTCTCCCACCATATCATGTGCGCGATCAAAGCCAAGGAGTTGATGATTCGTGACCGGGATTATGTGGTGAAAGACGGAGAGGTCATCATCGTCGACGAATTTACCGGACGTCTGATGTACGGGCGCCGTTATTCCGAGGGCCTGCACCAGGCCATCGAGGCCAAGGAAGGCGTAGTTACTAGTCGAATGTTAAATCGTGTCCTTTGTTGTATTGTATTGGCTGTTTGCTGTGCGTTTTGCGGCGTTGTAAATTGTACGGATAATTCAAACAGTTCTCAGAACCTTAAATCTTCTTTAATTCCATATTTAATTTCAGAACAAAAATCTCAACTGATCCCAAGAGAGATTTTGTTTGCAAAACCCGACCGATTTTGCGTGCGTCTCAGTCCTAACGGCAGGTATATTTCATATTTTTCTCGTTCAGGAAGTGAAGTCGAACTTCATATCGATACTGTAGATGGGAAGCGGCAACAAATTTTTAAAGTAAAAGAAGCCAGAAATATGTATGGATACAGGTGGTGTTATACAAACAATCACATTTTGCTTCCTGAAGATAATCAAGGTGATGAAAACGACCATATTTTGTGTCTCAACATAAAAACGGGCGAGAAAAAAAATCTTACACCGTTTGAAACATTTGGAAAATCAAAATCATATGTAGAAGAGCTATCAAAGGATTTCCCCAATGAAGCGATTATCAGCAATAATAAACGCAATGCCCAGCGTTTTGATGCTTACCGCGTGAATATTGAGACAGGAGAATGTGATCGAGTATTCGAAAACAACGCCTATATTAGTATGATATTTGACGAGAAACTGCAGTTGAAAGCACTCTCGAGAATATTATCAAATGGAGATGTGGAATTATTGACCGCACGCGGAGATGTCGTATTAAAAATTCCGTGCGAAGAAGC
>JAFSOW010000200.1 GCA_017443165.1 Acidaminococcaceae bacterium
GCCACTATGTGTGTAATGATTGTCACACACAGGGACTTGACAGTATCATCGCGGTCTGTCTGGAAGAAACTTCAAAAAATCCGGTTGGGATTATTGAAAGAATGATGGCAATGCCGTTTTGCCATATGCATGGCCCGGAGCATCACGTAATGGTCGGGGCCGCGTTATTGACTGCCTATAAAAACGCGGGCGGGAACATAAACCTTCACAGCGCGTTAATTGAAATGATGAATCGCGGCAAAAACGTGCCCGGCGGAGCCTGTGGTTTCTGGGGTGCCTGCGGCGCGGGAATCAGCGCGGGCATGTTTGTTTCCATCATTTCCGGGTCCACCCCGCTGGCCGTTGAACCGTTCTCCCTTTCCCATCTGATGACATCAAAAGCGCTCGGAAAGATAGGGGAAATCGGCGGCCCCCGTTGCTGTAAAAGAGATTCGTTCCTTTCCATTCTTTCCGCGATAGACTTTGTGAAAGATCATTTTGGCATTGCGATGGAAAAGCCGGAAGTGATTTGCCGGTATTCTTCGCAGAATAATCAGTGTATCGGGAAACGCTGCCCGTTTGCCGCGATAAATCACTGATACAAATATGAGTTTGATCCGGAGAAGTGATTACGATGAATAATATAGAAACGCTTACACAAATTCTCAAAGAGAGTAAAAATGTGGTGTTCTTCGGCGGCGCCGGGATGTCCACGGAGTCCGGGGTGCCGGATTTCCGCAGCGCGAACGGAATTTACAGCCGGAGGCTCCACCAGGAGTTCCGTCCGGAGGAGATGGCTTCCCACAGTTTCTTTGTAAACCATACGGAAGCATTCTTCGAGTTCTACAGGGAACACCGGATTTTCCGGAACATCCGGCCCAACGCGGGACATATCGCGCTGGCGGAACTGGAACGGCGCGGCATTCTGAAAGCCGTCGTCACGCAGAATATTGACGGGCTGCATCAGCTGGCGGGCTCAAAAACCGTGTATGAGCTGCACGGTTCCATCCTCCGGTGGCCGTGCCTGCAGTGTGGCAGGGTGTATCCGGTGGACTACGTGCTTCAGGAAGAGAACAAGCCGATTCCCTATTGCGAAGACTGCGGCGGCATCGTCCGGCCGGGCGTGGTGCTTTACGAGGAAGGCCTGGATTCCGACGTGGTGCATAACGCGGTCCGCGCCATCCGGGAAGCGGATACGCTGATCATCGGCGGCACGTCGCTGGTGGTCTACCCGGCGGCGGGGCTGATCGATTATTTCCGGGGGCGCCATCTTGTTCTGATCAATAAGACCGAAACGAAAGCGGACGCCAGGGCCGAGCTTGTCATACGCGATGCCATCGGGAAGGTGCTGTCGGCGGCGGTAGCAGGGATTTGAAACGCTTCGCAGGCAACAGAAAGTAAAGAAGGTAACAATGCAAATAGTAAAAAAGGACAGACCGGAACGGCAAACAAATCCCCGGGGATATTTTGTGGGATTGACGACGATGGACTATGTGTTTTATGTCGATTCCCATCCCCGGAATAATTCCAAAGTAAAAACGAATCATTTCACGAGGCTTGTGGGCGGGCCTGCGGCGAACGCGGCCATAACCTACTCGCTGCTGGGCGGAAACGCAGTGTTAATCACATGCCTCGGCAACACGGCGGAGTCGGACGTGATAAAAGAAACGCTGGAAAAATCTGGCGTGACCGTTGTCAATTGTACGGAGGATGATGCCATGCCTGCCGTGGCGGCCATCGCGGTGGACCGGAACGGCGACCGGCAGATTTTCAGCGGCCAGAACCAATATAAAACAATAAAAGTTCCTGCGCTGGAAGAACCGGCTTTCTGCCTGTTTGATCTGAACCAGCAGGAGCTTTCGTTAGACGTTCTTCATAACTGTAATTGCGAAATTGTAGTGGATGCGGGTTTCTGGAAAGGGGAAACCCTTGCGTTTCTTAAAAAAGCGAGTGTTGTAATTTCTTCCGAAGAGTTCAGGGATCCGTCGGGTCGCGATATTTTTTCCATCGAAGAATGTGCGAATGCCAAAAAGGCCATGACAAGGGGAGAAAAACCGGTGCGTCTGGCTGACGGTGAGATTCCCGTAGCATCCGTGACCTGTGTGGACAGCCTGGCGGCCGGGGATATTTTCCACGGGGCGTTTTGTTTTGCTTATTATCATAAGCAGTATGATTTCAGGGCGGCGCTGACGTTTGCGTCAAAAATCGCCACCGAAAGCGTAAAATATGCGGGACCCTGGGAATGGGCGAAGAAAGTTTGAACGTGAAAGAGTAGTTGGAATTAGCAGGAAAGAGCAGTTGGATTGTTTTCAGTGACACGAAAGTGAGTGAGAAAAATGGCTGACAATATTTCACGTGAAACAATTTCCGCTTCTGCGGCGGCAGCGTCCGGGATTGTTTCCAACGAAGCGCCTGACAATCATAAAATTGCGGAAGCAAGCCGCATTATCGCGGCACTGCAGCATGAACTGGAGGAGCTGGCAAATCTGGGTAGCGGCCCCTTTGCCGCGGCGATTTATGACGCGGAGGGGAACCTTGTGGTAAAAATGCCGAACACGGTTACGCTGGACAACTGTTCCCATAATCATGCGGAGATGAATGCCATAAAAGCGGCGGAGGAAAAGCTGGGAACCTATGACCTTTCCCCGTTTCATTTGAAATTGTATTCAACCTCTGAGCCTTGCCTTATGTGCATGGGCGGCATTATGTGGTCAGGCATAAAGGAAGTGTATTACGGCGTGCCTTCCGGATCCGTGGAAAGCATCACGGGGTTTGATGAAGGCTATAAACCCGGATGGCTGGAAGAGTTTAGGAAACGGGGCATCATCGTGTACGGCAACATTGAGCGTGAGCTGGGCGAGCAGGTGCTGCGGAACTATGTGGCGAAAGGCAAAAAAATATATAAGCCGTCCCGGCAGGATGAGCAGTGACGGATTCGGTTTGAAAAGAAAATGCGCAGTTGTTTGCAAATTGCAAGCAACTGAACCTGATTTTTCACGGAGGTGACAAACGATGAACGCAGGCAGATTTTTACTTAAAAAGGTAACGGGTTTAATTTTCGCGGCGGTAATTCTCGTGGCTTGTCTCTGCATGGGATTCACAGCGGAGGCAGGCGATGAACCGAAGAACTGGTATGATAAGGACGGTTTGTTCCACGAGCAGTATAGCTCCTACGTCTATGCCAAAGACGAGAGAGGCCTGCTCTCCAGACAGGTCGAGGTTGTGATGCATACCTGGTATGACAGGGAAGGGAACCAGCATGAAATAACCATATCTCCTGAGGGAAAAAGAGAAAATACAGTTTCGGCGGCGACGTCGGCAAAGTCCCGGATCCGGTACTGGTATGACGAGAAAGGTATTTTTCACAAAGAATATACATTTTTCACATCCAAAGGAGATAAAGATATCGAGCATATATGGTATGATAAGGACGGGAAACAGTACGGTAAGGAATATGGGTACGTAATCATTAACGGGCAAACTCTTTACCGGGAAAGCGTCACTTCCTATGATGCGAAAGGCTGGCGGCATATCAATATTTTCTGGATTTATCCGGATAAAAGCCGGCGCGACAAGCATATCTGGTTTGACGACAGGGGCGAGCGGCACGAAGAGTGGAAGAAATAAGGGAACGTTGTGTTTTCGCGGCAAAGATGGAACAGGTTATAAAAAAACGTAACAATTGAGGGGAGAAATAATTATGGTTAAGAAAAGAGGTATTGTGTTCGCGGTGATTTTGTCTTTCGTTACCTTCGGGTTATACGGACTGTACTGGATCTACAAAATCACCAATGAGATGAACACCCTGTTGTATAAGAAGGATGCCATGGGCGGTATGATGGTTCTGATTTTAACATTGATCACCTGCGGGCTCTATGGGTTTATCTGGGCCTACCGGCTGGGGGAGAACGTGGACAATCTGAAGCGGAATCCCGGCGGTAATTCGGGCATTTTGTATCTGATCGTGTATATTCTGGGTTTCGGCCTGGTGGATCTTGTGCTGGCCCAGGATGCCATCAATACGTATCTGGACGGCCAAGGGGCATAAAAATATAAATAACGGGGAATCTCTCCGCTCCCGATGCGAATCGGATTGTGGTGTTTTTTCATTGGAAAAAACA
>JAFSOW010000201.1 GCA_017443165.1 Acidaminococcaceae bacterium
AGCCGCATCTTTGTGGATGTGGAAGTCAGCGCCGACGATAACCTGACCCTGCTGCAATCCCACCAGATTGCGGAAGAAATCCATCACTCCATAGAAAAAGATTTCCCTAATGTCAAGCACTGCATGGTACATATTAATCCCTTAAGCGAGGTATGCCACGAGTGTTACGGGGAAGACCGCCATTAAGCCGGAGGTCCGGAACCCGGAAATGCCTTCACATAATTCTTACATTTAAATATTGCGTAAATATCACGGCTTTCAGCCAAATAAAAAACCCGCATGGTCCAGATGCGGGTTTTTTATTTGCAGCTGTGCCAAAAGGAGAAGGAGAAGGATGGGAATTTGCTAAATGACTTGTGAATAGCAAACGATTTATCAAAATATTTCGCCCTGCAAGTAATAGAATAAGACCGTTTCTGCTTGCGCAGGAACGGTCTTGATATCATTCACTGGCATCTTCCCACTCTCACCTAGAAAGATACTTCATGTCCAACATCACTATCCTGTCGCTCGCAGGTTAAGCAAGGATGCTTATACAGTTTACACTCCGGTTATACGGTGACGGGATCACATCGGAATTGCGCCGATTTAATAAACTGCACGAAATATTTATTTGATGGTTTAATTATAACGATTCCTATTAAGTCTGTCAAGCTATTTATTTTAATTTTTTCATATTTTCTGTCAGCTATATGATTATTCTTCCAGAGTAACTTCGGAATCTGCTGTCAGCGCAGCCATGATCCGGTTAATAAAGTCCAGCCGCATGGTGGGTTGCAGGACCGAATACGCCGTGATCTGTTCGTCCGCAAGCCCCAGGGCTTTCTTAAAGGCAGCCCGCTGGAACATGGCCGCATTCCGGCTAAGCTTATCCGCCTTGGTAAGCACAACGTGTATATTGAGCCCGCACTCACGCATCCATTTATAGGCCTCAATATCACTTTCCATCAGGTTATGGCGTATATCCATCAGCTGGCAGACCAGCGCCAGATTGGGCGCCTCTTCCAGATATTTGCGGATAAAACCGGACCACTGTTCCTTGTTCTTATGATTGGTTTTGGCGAACCCGTAACCGGGAAGATCCACCAGATAGAACTGTGTCCTGTCTTCTGCCTGTTCCGTGACCCGCTTGGCATCCAGCCGGTAAAAATTCAGCGTCTGCGTCTTGCCGGGCGAAGAACTGACCCTGGCCAGCCCGTTCCGGCGGCAGACCGAATTGATCAAAGAAGACTTTCCTACATTAGAACGCCCTATAAACGCTACTTCAGGCAAATATGGCTTGGGATACTGTTCCGCGCGGACTGCAGATGTAATAAATTCCGCACGGATCACATCCCAGTGTTCTTTTGTCATGCGCACCTCCTCATCTTTTCAGGATAACGCCGGACCGTAACCGGCGTTATTCAGGGAAACACTGATTAATCCGCGTCTCCTTATGACAAATTCTGTGCCCGTTTTCCTATCTCTCTCGCAATATACACACCGCTGGCACTGGCCTGGGACAGGCCTCTGGTAATGCCGGCCCCGTCTCCGGCCGCAAACAGATTGGGGATTTTTGTTTCCAGATGTTCATCCAGGTCCAGACGGGAACTGTAGAATTTTACTTCCACCCCGTACAGAAGCGTATCCGCGTTGGCCATGCCGGGAGCGATCTTGTCCAACGCATAAATCATTTCAATAATATCGTCCAGCTGCCGTTTCGGAAGCACCAGGCTTAAGTCGCCCGGCGTCGCGTTCAGGGTGGGACGCGTAAAGCTTTTGGCCAGCCGCCTTTCATTGGTACGGCGGCCTTTGACCAGGTCCCCGAAGCGCTGCAGCAGCACGCCGCCGCCTAACAGATTGGAAAAGGACGCAATCCGTTTGCCATACTGATGCGGTTCTTTGAAAGGTTCCGTAAACTTGTTGCTTACCAGCAGGGCAAAATTCGTGTTCTCACTCTGCCGTGCCGGATCCGCATAGCTGTGGCCGTTTACGGTGACGATGCCGTCCGTGTTTTCCGCCACCACATAGCCGTTGGGGTTCATGCAGAAGGTCCGCACCAGGTCATTGTACTGTTTGGTACGGTACACCAGCTTGGCTTCATACACTTCATCGGTAATGTGCTTGAAGACCGCAGCCGGCACTTCCACCCGGACGCCTACGTCTACCGCATTATTGGTAAAGGCAAGCCCCAGCTTCCGGCCCTGCTCCGTAAACCATTCCGCGCCGGCCCGGCCGGGTGCCGCAATCAGATAGGTGCTGCGCAGTTCGCCTTTCGACGTATCCAGCACGAATTCATCCGCTTCCTTGCAAAAGCTGTTCACTTTCGTATCACAGAAGATATCAACCTTTTTGCTCAGGTCTTCGTAAATATTTTCCATGATCTGCAGGTTGTTTTCCGTGCCCAGATGGCGGACCTTGCCGTTTAACAGATGCAGGTCATAGCCCAGGGCCTGGCGGCCGATGGAAGAATTCTTGGTTGAAAAGGTTTCGCCGGGCGCGCCGTACCTGCAGTTGATGGAATCCACGTAATCAATCAGGTCCATCACCGTCTGCTTGGGCAGGTACTCAGGCAGCCAGCCGCCGAATTCGGTAGTGAAGTTGTATTTGCCGTCGGAAAAAGCCCCGGCGCCGCCGAACCCGCGCATGATTGCGCAGGGAACACAGCGCAGGCAGTGGTCGGTTTTGCCGGCAGCCAGCGGGCAGAGGCGCTTCGCCACCGTGTGCCCTTCTTCCAGCATAACTACGGAAAGTCCGGGAAACTTTTCACTGAATTCCCAGCAGGCAAAAATCGCGGCAGGTCCGCCGCCAATTACAGCAACATCATATTTTTTCCGCATACTACCGCCCCTCATTCATCAGAAAACGCTGCTGCAATATGGCCGCGCTTCCTTTAATCTGAAATATTTTTACTGCAATTAATTACAACGATAAATGATTTGCAACGATACCGTTACGGCTTCAGCGCCAGTTTCAGCACTTCATCCATATGGGTTACCGGGACAAAATGAATGTCATCCCGGACCTTTTGCGGCAACTCCGCCAAGTCCTGCATGTTCCGCTCCGGCAGCAGCACGGTCTTCACGCCATAACGGTGCGCGGCCAGCATTTTTTCCTTGATCCCCCCTACGGGAAGCACCTTGCCGGAAAGGGTTATTTCGCCGGTCATGGCCAGATCTGCTTTGACCACCCGTCCCGTTAACGCGGAAACCATCGCCGTCACCATGGTGATGCCGGCGGAAGGCCCGTCCTTGGGGATGGCGCCCTCCGGCAGATGGATATGGATATCCGTTTTATCATAAAAATCTTCTTTTAATCCCAGCTCTTTGTAACGGGAACGGATATAGGTGTATCCGGCCCGGGCGGACTCTTTCATCACGTCGCCCAGCTGGCCGGTCAGGGTCATGCCGCCCTTCCCTTCCGCCGCCAGCACTTCCACTTTCAGCAGTTCGCCGCCCACGCTGGTCCAGGCCAGCCCGGTCACGATACCGACCTCTTCCCGGGCGCGCATATCCGATTCCAGATAGATGCAGGGGCCAAGGTAGTCCGCCAGATTCTTCACGGTAACTTTCGCGTCCGTTTCCTTTGCCGTGAGAATACGGTAGGCAACCTTGCGGCACAGTTTCGCAAGCTGCCGTTCCAGACGGCGCACGCCTGCTTCCCTGGTATAATCCCGGATGATTTTC
>JAFSOW010000202.1 GCA_017443165.1 Acidaminococcaceae bacterium
GTACTGGCGCAATGTGGATGACTCTGACGTGGAAAAATGCCTGGCGCTGCTGACTTTCCTGCCTATGGAGGAAGTCCGCCGTCTGGGAGCGTACAAAGACGAAAAAATCAACGAAGCGAAAAAGGTGCTGGCCTATGAAGTGACCAAGCTGATTCACGGCCAGGAGGAAGCGGACAAAGCGGTGAAAGCTACGGAAGCCCTGTTTGGCGGCGGCGCGGATATGGAAAATGTGCCCACGTTGGAGATTTCCGAAGCAGAGAAGACTGCCAAGCTGGTTGACGTCCTGACTGCGAAGAAAGTATTCGGCAGTAAGCGGGAAGCACGGCAGATGATTGCACAGCGGGGTCTGTACCTGAACAATGCGGCGGTGGAAGATGCGGAATTCGCACTGACACCGGAGCTGTTCGCGGAAGATGGCGGCGTGCTGATTCGTAAAGGCAAGAAAAAATATTACCGTATAATTATAAAGTAAAGCGTTTCTGTTTTACATTATCTTAAATATAATTATGAAAACGCACAGCACGTGCGTTTTCATTTTCATGGCAGGTGGTTTTTATGAATAATTCTCTTTCGCTTGGTAAATTGATTCCGGTAAGCCTGGTTCTGTTTTCTTCATTTTTCGGTGCGGGAAATTTATTATTTCCGCCATTGTTCGGCTATCTGTCCGGCAGCAATCTGAACATTGCCACGCTGGGATTCTGCATTACCGGTGTGGGTCTTCCGATTTTGGGCGTGTTGGCTATTGCCATGACCGGCGGTACTGACCTGACAGAAGTTGCGGCCCCAGTCAACGTTGCCTATGCGAAGATTATCATGTTTTTATCCAGTATGTGTATAGGGCCTCTGTTCGCGATTCCCCGTACAGCAGCATTCAGTTATGAAATTGGCATCAAGCCGCTGTTTGGAACTACAGAACCCTGGCAGCTGGCGCTGTACTCGGCGTTGTACTTTGCTTTCAGTTATTACGTGGCCAATAATCCGTCCAAAGTGCTGAACTGGCTGGGTAAAGTCCTGACCCCGGCTTTACTGGTTTGCCTTGCCATTCTGTTTGTGAAAGTCCTACTGGCCCCGTCTTTTATGCCGGATGCGCCTCAGGGCGAATATCTGAACACGCCGTTCCTGAAAGGATTCCAGGAAGGGTATAATACAATGGATCTCCTGGCTTCTTTCCTGTTTGGCGCGGCCACACTGACCGCTATCAAGTCCTACGGCATCGAAAACAAAAAAGAATTGATCAGGACCTGCCTGTGGGCAGGACTGATCACCGCCGGTCTGCTTGCATTCATTTATTATTTTCTGGGTTATGCCGGCGCGGAAGCGCACCGTTATCTGTCTGGAGATTTTTCCAACGGCTCCGGTATTCTGGTTGCGACAGCCCATGAATATTTGGGCCGGGGCGGGACGTTTATTCTGGCGGCCATCATTATTTTGGCCTGCCTGACCACCAGCATTGGCCTTATCGCCGCTATTTCCGATTATTTCCATATTTTGTTCAATGCAGCCCTTTCCAAAAAAACATTTGGCGTCCTGATTGCGCTGCTCAGCTTTTCCCTTTCCAACTTCGGGCTGGATATGATTATCAAAATGGCGATTCCCATACTCTGCTTTTTGTATCCTGTGATGATTGCCCTTGCTCTGCTTAACGTGTTTGGCTTCGGCGGTAACAAAAAGGTGTTCCGCTGCACCATGTGGATTGTCACCATGTTTGCTATCGTGGAAGGCTTGAAGGCCGCAGCCATTCCGGTTCCCATGGAAAGCATCCTAGCATCGGTACCCCTGTACAATGAAGGCTTTGGCTGGTTTACCGTGGCCGTGATGGGTGCTGCGGTGGGAGTCATCTGGGATCGGGCAAGCTGAAGGCTTTTCAGTAATTATATGAAAAAAAGCTGGTAATTTTTCTGTGACAGGTGTATAATACCTTTTGTAAACGAAATATGCTCGGATAGCTCAGTTGGTTAGAGTGCTGCCCTCACATGGCAGAGGTCCAGGGTTCGAGCCCCTGTCCGAGTACCAGAAAAAACACCCCCGGAATCATGCTTGTGTGATTCCGGGGTTTTGTATTACAGGGCGACAGGATACTACCTGTTTCTAAAAATGGATTCGATATGCTTGTTCCAGCTGAACACGCCATAGCGCTGAAGCGTGTACATCGTCTGTTTTGTTTCCGGCCGGACCGCAGCCACAAACGCCATTTCATAACGGGATTTTGCTTTGTCCAATACGGTCTCGTTTACCTTGCCGCCGGGGTAGGCCAGCGCGAAGACCGGTTCCCCCAATATACTTTCGAGCGTTTCTCTGGATGCGCGCAGTTCAAAATCAACTTCTTTTGCGCTCATGTTGCTTAAGCTGTCATGGGTTACAGTGTGGGATCCTATCTTCATTCCATTTGCCTGCATTTCCCGTAGTTGGGCGGCAGTCATCCGGTTTTCTTTTCCAATGGTGCTGCTTACCACAAAAAAGGTACCCGGTACCTGTTCCTCCCGTAATACAGGGTATGCATAGTTATAATTGTCTGCATATCCGTCATCAAACGTAATCAGTAACGCTTTTTCAGGAAGCGGTGCCAGACCTGCTGCATAGTTTTGCAGATCACCCACATGGATAAAAACATAACCTGCTTCCTTAAACTCCCGGATATGCCGGCGGAGATCCTCAGGCTTCACATTCATACAATCGTCTTCGCGGTCAGGCGTCACTTCATGATAGCAAAGGGATGTGATGTGCGGAATTCCCGATGAAATGTCTTTTGCGTGTTTCAGCCGGGCCATTTCCTGGCGCACATCCGGCCCGTAGACTGTCCTGGCAATCATTGGCAGCAGTCCTGAATCCTGTGCCAGCCAGCCCATGTATCGGGCAAAGGAAAACAGACCTATACATATGCATAGAAAACCGATAATTATAAGTTCAGTTTTGTTTTTTTTAGAGGGCACTTGGTATACCTTCTTTTCAATTAGTGGTAATAAGCAATCTCATTGTATAACAGCTTTTCTGTAAATTCAATTGTTTTTTCTTTGAAAATCTGAAATGGGAAACTTACAAATATAGTCCGTTTCTGAACCTGTTGCTGTTGGGGTTGGGTGCCAATACCAAGATTTACCTGTAAAGTATGAAATCAATATCTGCCGGTATTCTGTTATGTGTAATTTATCTGCAAAACTACACAAAATATGATAAAATTATATTAGATGAAAATATTCTCATGATAAACGGTATGTATGATGTGTGAATGATAATATATTGATGTTACGGAGGTATTTCTATGAGCGTTTTGGTAAGTATTCTGATGGTCATTGTGCTGGCAGTCGGATCGGTGTTCGGCTTTTACAATGGTATGGTCTCTGCCAGGGAGAACGTAGACAGCAAGTGGTCCCAAGTGGATAACCAACTGCAGCGCCGCAGCGATCTGATTCCCAATCTGGTAAATACGGTGAAGGGATATGCGGCGCACGAGAAAGAAGTGTTCCAGTCTGTGTCCGATGCCCGGGCAAAAATGGCCGGTGCCAAATCGGTGAACGACAAACTGGCGGCCAATACGGAACTGAACAGTGCGCTGTCGCGTTTGCTGGCGGTGGCGGAGAATTATCCCCAATTGAAAGCAGATCAGAATTTCCGGCAATTGCAGGACGAACTTTCCGGTACGGAAAACCGTATCGCGGTGGCTAGGAAAGATTATAATGACGCGGTACAGGGTTACAACACGAAGATTAAATCGCTGCCATATTCCCTGTTCGCCGGGGCGTTAGGTTTTACGGCGCGGGATTATTTCAAGGTAGAGGAAACGGCCAGGACGGTTCCTAAGGTGCAGTTTTAAGGGTGGTCTGCAGGAGTAAAACGGTTTTGGGTCCTTTCAGAACCGGCTGCAGAACCGTTCTATGGTATGAAAGCGCTATAACATATGAAATATTTATTAAGGCTGCTGTTGGTGGCGGTTTATGCCATGATAGCAGGTATCTGGTTTTTCGTGGACGATGAGCCCGACGGGACTACGGTACAGGTTCCGCCGAAGCCGCCTGCATCTTCCGGAATCTATGTGCAGGATTATGCAGAAGTTATTTCCGCGCCTGTCCACAGCTATCTGCAGAATCTGGGCCGCCAGCTGGATCAGAAGACTACGGCCCAGCTTGCGGTGGTGACGGTGAAGAGTCTGAACGGCTCACCGCTGGAGGAGTATTCCCTGAAACTGTTGCGGGACTGGGGTATCGGCAATAAGGAAAAGAATAACGGCGTGCTCCTTCTGGTTTCCACCGGGGACCGTAAGTCACGAATTGAAGTGGGCTACGGACTGGAGGGTGCTCTGACGGACAGTCTTACCGGGCAGATCCAGGATCAGTATATGATTCCTTATTTCCGCAAAGGGAACTATGAGGAAGGTATCGCCCGCGGGTACGAGGCCCTGGCACTCCGGATTGCGAAGGAATATAATGTGCAGTTGGCAGTAAGCGGTTTCAACAATCATTCTCCGGGTACGGTAAAGACTGGTGCTGACGGACAGTCCACTGAGGCGCTGTTTGAAAAGGCCCTCAAGGAACAGAACGGAACGGAGAACGCAACAGGTAATACAACGACCGGAACAGAGGAGAACCGGAACGACGGTGCGCAAAAAGGAACGGAAAATGCGGGCCCGCAGTCAGGCCCGTCAGAAGGCCGGGGCGGTGATTCGCAGAATCATGTGGTGAACGGTGGCGAACCAGCTCTCTCCGGCACAGATTCCACTCTGTTGGCGGGAGTTCTGAGCGTGTTCGGTTTTCTGATGCTGAAAGGTGAATGGCTGGTAGATACTGTCGGCTGGATTCCGGTTATAGTGGCGCTGCTGTTTATCGATTTTATCTTGCTCAATGGTGCGATTACAAGCCTGTTGCTGCGAATCCTGGGATTTTTCTTCAGTGGTGGAGGCGGTTCTGGCGGCGGTTCCGGCGGCGGAGGTTACAGCGGCGGCAGTTTTGGTGGCGGCTCTGGCGGTGGTGGCGGGTCATCCCGCAGCTGGTAACCGCGTTTCTGTTTCACTGCAGAACTTTTTCCGGGCGGAATGGTTTCAGAAAAATCTGGTTGTACGGTGAAGTCATACTATATTTTGTGTTTTTCACAGATTTGTTTCAATATTTAGCAACAGGAAAGTGACAAAACGGAAGTTTTGTTGTATGATAAATAAGAATATTAATGTCCTACGATGTTCAGTATAAAAAGGGAAATCGCAAGTATGCCGGTTTCCGGAATAGCTTGCTGTGACCGGCGGAAAGGCGCGGCCTGATACGCGATGCGAATTATTACGGGAAAGGCACGGGGACTGCACCTGAACGTGCCTAAGAACTATGATGTGCGTCCTACGGCGGACCGGGTGAAAGAGTCCCTGTTCAATATTATCGGAAGCAAAGTCGTAGACGCAGCTGTGCTGGATTTGTTTGCCGGCAGTGGAAATCTGGGGCTGGAATCCTGGAGCAGGGGGGCCCGGTTTGTGCAGTTTGTGGATAACAGCCGGATGTCTCTGCAACTGACGGACAGCAATATACGAAAGTGCCGTGCGGAAGCAGACTGTAAGGTGCTGAAGCATGATGCGGAGGCAGCGGTAGATCTTTTGTTCAAAAAGGGTCAACGGTTTGATCTGATTTTTGTGGATCCCCCTTATAATAAAGGTTTGGTGCAGAAAATTTTGGCGAAGCTGGTGAAAAATCCGCTCCTGGCAGAAAACGGTTGGCTGGTGGCGGAGCACTCAGCTCATGACGACATTACGGGTTCGGTGCCGGAAGGCTATGAGCTGTTCCGGAACCAGCAGTACGGGGAAACGGTACTGAGTTTTATAAAAAAAGCTTTTTGAACAACGGTCCTCGTTGTTGTGCGGAATAAACCGGCATTAAAAGAACAGACTGATTTGCAGTTGAATAATTTACATAGTATTCTATAATTAAAGGACTTTATAAAACGGTGTCGAAACTTATTAAAATCAAATAAGTTTCAAATTTGTCGCCTAAGGGGGAGCAATAATGCGCAAGGCTGTGTGTTCAGGCAGTTTTGACCCAGTGACCATAGGGCATATCGATATCATCGAACGTGCCAGCCGGATGTTTGACGAGATAATTGTCTGTGTATTCTACAATCCGGGAAAAGCAACTTCTCTGTTTACTCCGAAGGAAAGGGTAGAGATGCTGAAAGCAGCCACATCTCATCTGCCGAATGTGCGGGTGACCAGTTGCAGCGGGCTTTTAAACGAGTTTTGCGAAAAGGAAAAAGCATCATTTATTGTCAGGGGACTGAGGGCTTTCACTGATTTTGAATATGAATTTCAGCGGGCGTTACTGCTGAAAAAAATTAATGAGTCCCTGGAAACAGTGTTTATCATGACGAATGCCAGTTATTCTTACATCAGTTCGTCCGGTGTGCGGGAACTGTTGGCTTTTGGCGGAGACATAGGGCAGCTTGTACCGGCCGGTGTGGAAGAACTGATTCGTAAATATCAGAAACGTAAGGCAAAGTGAGTGAGGCTGTGTCCGAAGTTTTAGCGACAGGTACAGATGAGATAATAAAATAAACAGCTGGCGGCAGGGCTGCCAAATTGAAAAAGAAAGAGGATATGAAAATGCTGGAGAGACTTAGTACAAACGTAACACTTGACCAGATTTTTGACGACTTATACAATCTGATTTCGGAAGCGAACCGTATTCCGCTGACGGACAAAATCATCGTGGAAGAAAGCGATCTGTCTGCGATTCTGGATGATTTAAAGGAAGCGATTCCCAAAGAAGTAAAACGTGCGTCGGAAGTTCTGACTGAATCGCAGAAAATAATGAGTTCTGCAAAGGAAGAAGCTGCTGCTACGGTGGAAAAAGCTAACCTGGAAGCGGAACATATTATCACAGCTGCCAAGGAAGAGGCCGATCGCCTGGTCCGTCAGGAAGAAATCGTGCGCCAGGCTGAGATGCTTTCCAAAGATATTAAGACTTCTGCCCAGCGTTATGAAGATGAAGTGAAGCAGGGTGCGGACCAGTACGCGGATCAGGTGAAGACGGATTCCCTCCAGTATGCGGACGATATGCTGGGTTATCTGGGCAACAGTCTGCAATCTGCCCTGCGGGCTATTGAAGATAATCGCAACAGCGTGAATGAGGAACGTAAGGGCCTGGCAGAACTTATCGCGTCCCGTGTGCAGCATGTGGCTGCCCAGCCGGAAGCCATCCCCGCGCCTGCAGTAGTGGAAGAAGCGGAAGAGGCACCTGTGGAAGAAGAGTAACCGGGTGTGGTCTGACAGTAATTGCGGGTTGATTTGCAAAGAGCTTCATTGGCCAGTTGAAAAAACTCCTTATATGCGGTAGTACCGTTTGCGGTCAAACCGTAGATAAGGAGTTTTAATTTCATTTCATTGTCGGGATTATCCTGGTACAAGCTGTTCCGGAATGCTTTTCGGAAATTCTGAAGAAACCCGTCATTTACTTTAAATAAAGTGGCGATGTGGTAAAACAGGTTCCGTATACTCCGATGTTGCCGTTCAATAACTGATACAGGTCAGCGGAATCATTATCCAGCTGCAACAGCGGATAAAGGGCGGTGTTTTTGTATTGCTCTTTGCTGCCCGGTTTTGTTATGACAGGCAGTTTTGCGGTTTCCTTCATTTCTTTTAACAGACTGCGGCCACGGTCATTGAAGGCTAGTACCCGAAGGTAAGCCGGTTCCGGTGTTTCTGTCCAAAACGCCCGGTCTTTATGTAACAGCAGTTGCAGGGCGAGCCGACGGACAGAGGGCAATGGATCGCGTTTGTTGGCAATTCTCCGGCAGAAGGCGTTGTATCCCTGTTGCAGTTCTGACCTTGTGCTATGAAAACGGTCACATAAATCCTGGCTGGCGCTGCTGTTCTCATACAGATCATGGCCGTTGCAACGGATAAGAAGAC
>JAFSOW010000203.1 GCA_017443165.1 Acidaminococcaceae bacterium
GCGCAGATTATGGAAACTGCCATCAGCAGTAACGAGCACTCGTTTATTCTCGGGAAAAAGGGCGAGGTCATCGTTTCTTCCAAAAAAGAAGGCATTTTGTCGGTCTCCAATGAAAGTCCGGACCTGCGCCGGTCAGGGGATACTTCCCTGGCCCGTGAAGCCGCCCGTATGGTTGAGGGGAAAAGCGATATCAAGGTAGTTTCGGTAGACGGGGTGGAATATTATCTGGCCTATGCGCCTCTTAAACTGCAGGGCTGGAGCTTCGGTACCTTAGTGAAAAAAGAAGAAGCGCTGGCGCCTGCAATGGAGGCGAAGAGTGAAATGCGCAGCTGGATGGAAGATTTCCGGACAGTGCTGCGGGGCCAGTTTGCAGGCAATACAGCAGTGCTGGCTATGGCTATGTCTTTGCTGCTGGCCGGATTTATCGGTTTCAGTACCTGGTCGGCAAAGCGATTTGTAAAGCCTATCCTGGAGCTGGAGGATGGAGTGAAGCAGATTGCTCAGGGCAATCTGGACAAAACACTGTCCCTGCAAACTGGAGATGAGATAGAACAGCTTGCGGACAGCGTGAATAACATGACCGCAGCGCTTAAAACCCATATTGCGGACCTTTCCGAAATGACTGCGGAAAGGGAACGCATCACGACTGAGCTGTCTGTTGCCCGGCATATCCAGGAAGGGATGCTGCCCAAAACCTTTCCTGCCTTTCCGGATAAAACGGAATTTGATATTTACGCTTCCATGCAGGCTGCTAAAGAGGTGGGCGGGGATTTTTACGATTTTTATCTGGTGGATGAGAATCACCTCGCCGTGACCATTGGCGACGTTTCCGGCAAAGGGATACCTGCTGCGCTGTTTATGGTTGTGGCCAGAACCGTGCTGCAAAATAATACGATTCTTCTGAAAAAGGCGGAGGCCCTGGGAGAAATCATGGCCCGCGCCAATGACCGGCTCTGTCAGAATAATGAAGAGGATATGTTTGTAACTGTGTTCATGGGAATATTGAACATCCGAAGTGGGGAGTTCTGCTATGCGAACGCGGGGCATAACCGGCCGTTGCTGCGACACGGTAAAAATGGTTTTTCCTGGCTGCCAAAGGCGGATACCTGTATGATGGGCCTGATGGAAGGGATGGATTTCCCGGTCCGCAAGCTGCAGCTTAACCAGGGAGACTGCCTGTTCCTCTATACCGATGGGGTAACAGAAGCGATGGATGAAGAAGGAAGGCTGTTTTCCGATGAGAAGCTGGAAAATCTGCTGGGAACCGTGCCGGCGGACGCGGAGGCGAAGGACATCCTGACGCGGGTTTCCGAAGCCGTGAAAGGCCATGCGGGCAACGCGGAGCAGTCTGACGATGTGACCATGCTGGGGCTTATATATAAGGGTTGAAATCACGGACCTGCATGTAAGAAGCTGTTTCGCGGGGACGCAGTTGAAGCATGTCAAAAGCCGGTAAGATAACAGTATTTCAGTGAATTTGCAATACACGTCAATATATAAAGAAAGGATGAATGCAAATGGCATTAGGAATTAATTCCATCGTGGAGGGCACGACTCTGACGCTGGAACTCAGTGGCAGGCTCAGTACGCAGGAAACACGTGAATTTGATACTGCGTTTGCCGAAAAGGTGCAGGGAATGAAACAGGCCCTGCTGGATTTTTCAAAAGTGGAATACATTTCCTCGGCGGGATTGCGTTCCCTGTTTACGGCGAAAAAGAAAATGACGCAACAGGGCGGCGAACTGACCTTGCTGTATCCTTCCCAGGAAGTGGGGGAGGTTTTGCAGGCGACCCGTTTCGATAATCTGATTAAAGTGGTCTGGCGGAAAGAGGAAGAGAATGTTTCCCAATTTTATCCCCTGCGTCCAATCCAGCGCTGGATGGTGGATACGCATTTTATGAAAGCAAAGTCCACCATGATGAATACCGGTGCCCTGATCCGGCTGGATCCGTCTCTTGACATGGAAAGGCTGGCTGCTGCTTTGAATGACGTGCTTGCATCGTATGATATTTTCCGCTGCCGCCTGGTAATCCACCCGGAAACAGGGGACCTCTGCCAGCGTTTTGACGGCGACATTACCAAGGTTGTGGTGGAGACGCTCTCGGACGAAGCCTTTGCACAACGGAAGCAGGAAATTAAGCTGCCCTATGACCTGGTCGATCATCCGCTGTATCGGATCTACCTGATGGTCACTTCTACGGCCAAGTATTTTTATGCGGACTTTTACCATGCAATCATGGACGGCGCCGCCATTGCCATGCTTTTCCTGCGAGAGGTGGATAAACGCTATGTTCGTCCCGAACGGGGCGGCAAAGCCGGGCGTCAGTCTGCCAGCTACGCCGGGTATATCCGGGAGGAAGCGGAAATACCCCAGGCAGAACTGCAGGCAGGACATGATTACTGGACCCGGATGCTGGCAGGTTTTGACGAGGACAAACATCTGTCCCCCGCCGACGTGGATGGGGCGAGCGATACACCGGAACATGAGATAGAGGTTCCTTTCCCTGTCATGGACAAGGATTTTTTCAGAGGAAAAGAGTTCAGCGAGAATACATTTTTCATGGGTGCCTCGCTGCTGGCCCTGGCCAAATCCGCGGGCAACCGGGAGGCCATTATGGGCTGGGTTCATAACGGACGGGTGACGCTGGCAGAAAAACGCCTCATGGGCCTGATGCTGGACCAGTTCCCTATTCGCTGGGATTTTAACGAGGATATTACGGCAGGTGCTTTTCTGCGAGGACTGGAAGCCCGTGTCAGCGAAGGCATGAAGTACCGCAAGAGTCTGGATATGGTTTACGCCAGCGGGATGGAAGACGAGTGCGCCAGCTTTATTCTGCAAAAAGGCAATCTGGGGCGCCGGGGAACCATAAAACTGGGGGGCACGGAAGGCGTCATCGAAGAAATGCCTGCCAATGAAATTTCGGCGGCGGAAAATACGCTGGACATTGAAGTGAACGCCCATGACGACGGTACGTTCTCTTTGGTGCTGGACTACGATAACAACCGTTACAGCGAGGAGGCTATGCGTCGGTTTGCGGCTATCATGAAAGACATGGTGGCTGCCCTGCAGAACGAGGACTGCGTTGTGACGGAACTGCTGAAATAATGCCAGAAAGGGTTTAACAACAATGAATAAACAGGAATGGTGCGCTTCCCGTTTTCCTTCAGAATTGCCGGACTGTCTGCCTCTTCCCGAGCTGCGGGAGGTTCCCGGCTGCGAGTGGGCCAAGTATGACATTTCCATAGCGAAGGATCCGGATCCTGAAACACTGGCGGTGGCTTCATTGCTGCTGCTGGGAGTATACGGCGGGATCAACGAGGCCGGCCTCTCAGTCTGGAACGGGATTTCATACCAACCCCTGCGGCAGGAATGGAAGCCTGACAGGACGCCGGCCGAACTGATAAAAAATGTGGGAACCATGCTTACAGAGGGGGCCGCTTATGTCTGGGAAGCTGGTGAGGCCAGGGATATTTTGGGCATGGAAGCGGGACGGGCCGTAGGCTTTTCCCTCAACGGCGAGGTTCCGGCGGAAAGGCGCAACGGACTGGCTCTTATCTTTTGCGCTGAACCCGGCAGGCTTGTAATTACTTACAATGCCTGTCTGTATACCGAAGCCTTTATCCGGGTGATGGCTCTTTCCCTGCGGGAGATACTGAACAGTCTTCTGACAGCAGAAACCCTGGCCGGTCTTCGCGTTACGGCAGGGGAAACCATGAAAATTCTGGACAGCTTCAATGAGACTGTCCATGCCTATAACAAAACCGATACCATCATTGAGCAGTTCTGCGCCCGGGCGCCGGAATGCCCGGATAACCTTGCGGTGGTTTACGAAGATAAATCCTATACCTATGCCGAAGTCCAGGGTCTGGCCTTCCGGCTGGCGGCCTGTGTGGCCCGGCAGGGACTGGGCCGGGGGGATACCGTTGCGGTATTCATTCCCCGTTGCGAATACATGGTGATCGCTTCCCTGGGCGTGATGCGGGCGGGGTGCGCCTATGAGCCCCTGGATCCCAACTATCCGGACGAACGCCTGGCGTTTATGGTAAAAGATGCGAATGTGCGGCTCATCATTGTTGCAGATGAACTGCTGCCCCGGCTGGACAATTTTAAGGAATTTGACGGAACGGTGCTTCGTATTTCCGAGATTTCATCTATGCCGCAACCGGACGCAACTACGTTGGCGCAAATACAGTTTCCCTGCCCGGACGACCTGTTCATGCTGATTTATACCTCCGGTACCACCGGCGTGCCCAAAGGGGTGCGGCTGCTACAGAAAAACCTGATGGCCTATGCGGCCTGGTACCGGCGTTATTTTGCGGCGACGGAACAGTTCCGGGTCACCTGTTACAACAGTTACGGCTTCGACGGTTCTCTGGCGGATATGTATCCGGCACTTACGGTGGGGGCCGGTATCGTCGTTATTCCCGAAGAGAAAAAGCTGGATCTACCGGCTCTGGCGGAGATTATCAACAAACACCATATTGTGGTGGCAGACCTGCCGGCCCAGGTGGGGCGCCAGTTTGCCCTGACCATGGACTGCCCGGAGCTGAAATACATCGTGGTAGGAGGCGAGACGCTGGTGCCCTTCAAACCGGTGCATCCCTACATTGTGGCCAATGAATACGGCCCTACGGAAGCCACGGTTTCCATTACCTGTTACAGTATGACAGAATACGAGCCGGATATCCCTATCGGCAAACCTATGGATAATACGGCTATTTATATCGTGGACGGTGCCGGCCGCCGGGTGCCCCCCGGTGCCCTGGGCGAGCTCTGGGTAGCGGGAATCCAGGTAGCGGGAGGCTACCTGAACCGGCCCGAGAAGACAAAAGAGGCCTTTGTACCAAACCCATTCTCTCAGGAACCTGATTATGAAACCGCTTACCGGACTGGGGATATGGCCCGCTACCGTCTGGACGGAAACATTGAGTTTATCGGCCGGCGGGACGGCCTGGTGAAAATCCGCGGGTTCCGGGTGGAACTGGCGGAAGTGGAAGGGGTCGTCCGCGATTTCCCATCGGTGAAGAACGCGGCGGTCGTGGCCTGCGACAATCCGGCAGGAGGAAAATTCATCGCAGCGTACGTAGTAGCAGATGAACCCATTGACCGGGAAGCATTGGCGGCCTTTATCCGGGAACGGAAACCGCCCTATATGGTACCGGCGGCTATCGTACAGATGGACGCTATTCCCCAAAACCAGAACGGCAAACTTGATAAACGGGCCCTGCCCAAACCGGAAGTATATGTGACAGAGACGCCGTATGTGGCCCCCGCTACTGAGACGGAGGCGGCTCTGGTCCGCGGCTATGCCATCGCGTTAGGCATGGAAAAGGTCAGCGCCGAAGAAGACTTTTTCGCAGCCGGGGGCGACAGTCTCAGTGTAGTGCGTCTGCTGGCGGAATGCCGCGACCTGAAACTGAACTTCAATCTTGTATATGAGGGCAAGACCCCCGCAGGTATTGCAAAGCTGCTGGCACAGAGGCAGGAAAAAGAACAGACCGTCGTGATCCACAGGGACACCCATTTCCTGGGTCCGCTTCAGGCGCTGCACTACGAGTGGGGCAACGATCTGGAGGAAGGATACGGCCTGCACTGCGACGCCCATGTGTATCTGGCGCCGGAGACCGACCTGGAACGGCTGGCCGCCGCTCTCGAAAAGACACTGCTGGCTCATCCGGCCGTGGATGCCCGGCTGATTGCCACGGAGGATGGCAAATTCCGCTGGCGGCAAGGCGACCTGCGGAATCTGAAACCTGCCGTTGAGACAATCAACCGGGAGGAATTTGAAGCCCTGAAGCCACACCTCCGCCAGCCCATGAACCGGCCCGGGATCCGCATGTTCGTTATGCGTCTGTTTGCGATTACAGAAGCAGACGGAACAGTTGCTAAAGAGTTTTACTTTGACTTCCTCCATCCCATCGTTGACGGCGACTCCATCAACATCTTCCTGGAAGACGTAGATGCTGCGTACCGGGGAGAAACACCGGAGAAGGAAGAGTACAGCATCTTTGATTATTATGATCAAATCGAGGATACCATTGATACGCCTGCTTACAAAAAGGAACAGCAGTGGAACGCTGACTTTGTCAGTTCCTTTACGACGCATCCCGGAGAGCTTGCGGGAGATCTGGAGCCCGGTGATGATAACGTGACGAAGGATATGATGCTGCCCCTTCATGTGGATCTGAAAGCCGTAGATGCCTTTACTAAAGTTAACGGCGTTACTGACGGCACCGTTCTGGCCGCGGCCTTCGGCCTGCTGCAGAGCCTGGCCAACGGAGAACAGGCTTCCGTCGTCCTGACCATCTACAACGGACGGGACGATATCCGCTACGAACGGACCATGGGCGCCGTTTACCGGCATTACCCCCTTTGCGTCCGCTGGCAGGAGGATATGACAGCATCCCGCTTTGTGAAAGAAACCCAGGAGAATATCCTCCTGTGCCGTCGCCACGCCCTGTACGAGGGGGACCCGGCACCTCTCATCGCGGCTTTCTCCTATCAGGGGGAAGACATCGAAGACGAGTTTACCTTTTGTGGCGCCCCTGCCCGCTATGAGGAAATCGAGGACTACGAAGACGAAATCTTTGATTTCTTCCTGCACCGGCGCAAGGATGATTTCTATGTAAACCTGACTTACAATACACTGGCTTACAGTGATGCCTTCGTGGCCCGCTTCCTGAGAAATTACACTGCCGCCATCCACGGTCTGGCAGCGGGCAAGAACCTTGGAGAAATCGTAAAGGAGATTCTGTGTGGATAAAACGGTGGATAATGCGTATTTTACCCGGAAAATGTTTATACGCTCGGTCCTGCCGGCGCCCCTGGCGGCGATTGGTCTGGCTTTGGCGGAAATCGGTGATACGATTTTGGTAGGTCATGCCATCGGCATGGACGGTCTGGCGGCCATCGGTTTTATTTCCCCTCTGTTCCTGCTGACCACTTTCTTCGTGTTTGGCCTGTCCATGGGCGGCGCCATTGTCTACAGCAACCTGATGCACGAGGGGAAAAAGGAAGACGCTTCAGGTATCTTCAACTTCTTTCTCAGGCTCAGCCTGGTGATTGGTTTTATCATCTCGGCAGGGGGAATTCTTTTTGAAGACCAGGTGCTGGCTTTTCTGGGAACCAGCCCGGAGGACGGTGCCGTGTACCAGATGGCAAAGGATTATATCTTTTATATTCTTCTGGGCGCCCCCTTTGAAATCCTTATGGAAGTGTTTACCGCTTACCTCCGCAATGATGATGCAGATTCCTTTTCTACCACGGTGCAGAGCGCTACCGGGATAGCCAATCTCATTATCAGCGCATTACTGTTGCTTGTATTCGATTGGGGAATTGCCGGTTGCAGCTTTGGGTTCTTTTTCTCCAATTTTGTGGCAGTGCTGTTATGTATTGTATATATTGCCCGGAATCCGAAGGGAAATCTGCAGCTGCAGCGTCGGGCTGCTTCGTTCAGGGCTGCTGTGAAACCATTGCGCCTGGGGTTTGCTACGTCTTCGGAGTACATCTTTGATGCCATCTTTTCATTGGTAGTCATCCATTTGCTGACTCACATGGCGGGGACGGAAGGCGTGGCGGTGTTCAGCATCATTGAAAACCTGTCAGTACTCTTTATCTTCCTGTATGAGTTTATTGGCAAAACTTCCCAGCCCCTGTTTTCCACATTTTTTGCGGAATGTAACTTTGGGGAACTGCACCGGGTCTTCCGGTATGCGCTGATATATTCCCTTATCCTGGGCATTCTGGCTATGGCCCTTGTAATGGCCTGGCCCCAGATCCTCGACCTGCTCTTTGGTCTGGAGGACGTGGAAGATGTTACTAAAGCTTACTACGCTGCCCGGGTATTCTGCGGCGGTTCCGTGTTCATGGGCGTAGCCCTGCTGTTGCAGAACTATATGCAGTCGGAAGAGGATGAGTGGGGGGCATTCCTGGTGGTGTTTATGCGCCGTCTCGGCGCCAGTCTGCCGATTGCCCTTGTGCTGGCAGAATATGGCTTTTATGTATTCTGGTTCGTTTATCCCCTGGCGGAAATCGTCACGCTGATTATCATGTATTTTTATAAGCGCAGCCGGGGCGAGCGTCACGCGGTTGATCCGGCCCGGGTGTACAGTACGGCCTTTCTGGGTAAGGTATCGGATGTGGCTGCCCAGATAGATACTGCTGAAGCCTTTGCGAAAACCTGGGGGGCCGGGGAGAAGACCTGTCATACCCTGCGTCTGGCCATGGAAGAAATCTGCGGTCTGATGAACGAAAGGGCGGCCAGGCGGGAAGGCGATCCCCTGCTGAGCCAGCTGACACTGATTGCCAACGAGGACGGAACCCTGACCCTGCATCTCCGGGATGACGGGCAGGAACTGGATCCGTTCCGGTTATCCGCGGAATCGGTGAATCCGGAATCGAAGCAGATTGAAGATGTTGACGTGCGGGCTCTGGGACTTCATGCGGTGAAAACCCACGTCCGCCAGTATCTGTACCGCAACTACCATGGTTTTAATACTATCACGCTGACAGTGTGATGCTGATAATAACGGTTGACGATAATAGTGCTTATATAAAGGAGAGATAATCATGGCCAAAGAATTTTTACAGAAAGAAAGCTCCGGTCCAAACGGCTGGACGGTTTGGAGCGTGAGCGGACGCATTGATATGGTGACTGCGGACTCTGCTTACGCTACGGGGGAAGATATTGTGCTGCGCAACGTAAAGACGGTGCTGGACATGACGGATATGGAATATCTTTCCAGTGCAGGGTTAAGAGTTTTGCTGCGCCTGAACAAGCTGGCAAAGAAAAATGGTAAGACGTTTACCCTGGCCAGGCCTTCCGGCATTGTGAAATCGGTTTTGGAAGACAGCGGTATGGACGCGTTGTTCACGATATATACATCCCTGGAAGAACTGGACTGACGGAGGTGCTGTCCCATGGCAGGCGCAAAGAGCGGAAGCTGGCAGCGTTACGACGCCGACATGAAATGGTATGAACATATCCGAGAAGACGTACTTGCCGCCGCGGAAGAAGCCGGTGTATCGCCGCGACAGCAGTTGCGGCTGGAACTTGGCTTTGAAGAGATTCTGGTGAACATTATTTCCTATGCCTATGACTACCCCGGCTTTGTCTGGGTAAAAACGGCGGAAGAGGGCGATTGTTTCCGAATTGAGTTTGCGGATCACGGAAAGCCTTTCGACCCCCTGGTAAAAGACCACCGCCCATTGGAAGAAATTCCCCTGGAGGAAAGAGAACCGGGAGGATATGGAATTTTCCTGGTAAAGAAGAATTTCAAACTGGCAGAATACAAATATGAAGAGATGTTTGGGCAGATGGCCAACCATTTGTCCTTGCTGTTGGATAAGAAATAAAAAAGATGCCGGGAAGAATGTTTGTGCGTTGAAAGACAGGCAAATGAACCGGCGGCCTTAAACATCTGGAGTGTGTATCTTGAAAATTGGCAAGCAAAACATGAACCTGCATCACAGGATATTTCTGCTGTTGCTGGCAGTGGGACTGGCGTCTTTTATTATTGCGGGCACCGTTTCTCTGGCAGGCATGTATGCGATTCGGGAAAATATAGATAAAACCGGTGCTCTTCTGGCCGATAACACGGCTTCCTTTACGGAAAGTTTTGCCGAAGAGCAGGTTAAGAAACGGCTGTCCTCAGATGCTGCCGGCAAAGCGCAGCTGATCCGGCATGAAATGCAGACTACAATGGACGATACCCGCTATCTTGCCGACCGGATGACCAAGATGCTGAAAAATCCGGAGTACTTTAAACGACGTCGTTTGCCGGACCCACAGCATGACGTAATTCCTTCCGGTAAGGCCTATGTTAATTTCAGCCGGAACCTGGAGCGGCAGTACGGGGCCGGGGCTTTTGCCGGGGAAATCGGTCTGGTTTCCAATATCGCAGACGACCTTGAGCTGATGCCGGAATGGTATACCGCAGCCTTTGTGGGCTCTGTTCACGGTTATCTCATCGCCATGGATGTGACGCCGGACAATTCTGCCAAGCAGTTCAGCCAGGCGTTTCTGGATAGTTATGACCCACGGAAGATGGGCTGGTACAGGCTGGCGGCAGACGGTAATAAATCCGGTTTTACCGGCCTCTATACCGATTCTAACGGCAATCGCTGTCTGACCTGTGTGGCCCCCTATTACGATGCTGCGGGACTGGCGGGTGTAGTCGGCATTGACTGTAACCCCGAAACCCTGTTCCGCCTGACAGATAATGCAGGCGCCGGGGACAAGGACGATTTGGACCAGGATGCCACAAAAGCGGAACAGCCCAGGTTTTTGCTGGACAATGCTACCGGCAGCGTAATTTTCTCAACCTTTTTGGAAGGCCCGCTGGCAGTTCCGCAAAGTGCCACAGATCTGCGCCAGAGTCCGGAAAAAAGCATCGCCAGGGCGGCCTCTGCCATGGTGGCGGGCCAAAAAGATGTAATGCTGATCACCTTGGGCGGCGAGGATTATTTTCTGGCTTTTGCCCCTGTGGAAAAGCCCGGCTGGAGTTATGGTGTCCTGAATCACAAGCGTGCGGTGGTGTATCCGGCTGCGTATGCAAGGGATAATGTTATTTCCCAGATGGAAGGCTTTGCCGAAACACTGCACGATTCCTTCCGCACCAGGGTGCGCTGGGGACTTGTGACCTTTTTACTCATGCTCGTTCCGCTGTTCTTTGTCAGCTCTGTTATTGCCAAACGCTTTGTAACGCCAATCCTTGCCCTGATTGATGGCGTGAAGCGTATTGCCCAGGGCGATCTGGATGAGAAGGTGGATGTCCACCGGACGGATGAACTGGCTTTACTGGCGGACAGCGTCAATGATATGGCCGGTGACCTGAAGAAACATATCCAGACACTTTCCAAGGTTACCGCAGAAAAAGAACGGATAGCTACCGAGCTTTCCGTAGCTGCGGATATCCAGGAAGGAATGTTGCCGCGAAATTTCGGGGAGATTTCCCAAAACAAAGGCTTTGACCTGTTTGCCACGATGACTGCGGCGAAAGAAGTGGGCGGCGATTTTTACGATTTTTATATGCTGGATGACCACCGTCTGGTCATTACCATTGCCGACGTATCCGGCAAAGGCGTTCCCGCTGCACTCTTTATGGTTATTGCCAAGACCGTCCTGAAAAATTCCGCGCTGTCTGCCGGGGAAGGGGAGAAATTTGCGGCCGTCATCCAACGCGCCAATCAGCAGATATGCGAAAACAATGAAGAAATGCTGTTTGTAACGGTTTTCTTCGGCGTTCTGGATACCCGTACCGGCGACTTTACCTATGTGAACTGCGGTCACAACCCGCCGTTGCTGCGACAGGGTACGGACGGGACGTTTACGTACCTGCGCCCTGCGAAAAAAAACCTGATGATGGGCGTGGAAGAGGAAATCAGCTTTACCCAGGAAACGTTGCAGATGTCTCCCGGTTCGCTGCTGTTCTGCTATACGGACGGCGTGACGGAAGCCATGAACGAAGCCGGTGAAGTGTACTCGGAAGAACAGTTACAGGCTGCCCTTGCGGACATACCCTCCGGAAACGATGTGCCTGTTGCGGATGTGCTGGCTGCGCTGCGCAAAGACATCACCGCCCATGCAGGCGGAGCCGAACAGTCCGACGATATCACCATGCTGGCAATTCGTTACAGTGGCTAAACAGAAACCTGTTTTTCTGAACCGCGTGGGTAATCCTTACGCGTTGCAGGTACAGATGACGGACAGAAAACATAATATAATCAGTGTCTCCTTAAGAACTGACAGCGACAGTGAGAATTGACAAAGCATTTCCTGTCGCTGTTTTATTGTGTGATTGTGTGGAAAGTGTTATTTAGCATTTTTGTATGCAGGATACATTATATTTTCAAATGAAAACGAAGAAAGTGTTAAAAATATAATACAAATATATTTTCTTAATGGATTTTATGTTTCTGAAATCGTGATTTTCATTGACGGATAAGTCTGATGTTGTTATACTGTGTACATATATTATTCAGATGAC
>JAFSOW010000204.1 GCA_017443165.1 Acidaminococcaceae bacterium
AGGATATCCCTGACCGGCGTCAGATCGTAGTCCATGTCAGTTCACCACCGTTCCGTAGAAACCGTTGCTGTAGGGGGCCTGCCCGTCCCCCGGCTGGAACAGCAGGCTGTCGCTCCGGGGCTTTTTGTCCAGATACTTGCCCTGCAGGATGTTTTCCAAATGATCCGGCTTCAGCATCCACCCCAGGCTAATGGCCCAGCCCCGGCTGTTCCGGGAGCTGCCCAGAAGGAAGGAACTGTCCGCCACATTGGCGACGGCTTTCAGAATGGTTTCTTCCCCGTACCGTTCCAGCATGGCCTGCATCTGTTTCAGCAACGTGGGGTACAGGCCTTCGAATTTGTTGTTCAGGGGCAGTTCGTTCCAGGCCTTTAGGATGTTCTGTGCCGGCTCCGGCAGTTCGGCAAGGGGGATCAGCAGACTCTTCGTTTTGTAAGGCAGGGTATCTTCCGCCGCTCCCGCCCGGGCGGGTGATTCTGATATCGCGGCAGCGATATCCCCCTTTTTGTTTTTCTCTTTACTCTTTTCTTTTGCTTCTTTTCGTTTCTCTTTCTCTGTTTCTTTTTCCCCGGAAAGAAGAACGGGGTCAGAGGATTTTTTTGTTTTGCTACGGCGGTTTGCTCCGGTGCAGGCAGACAGTTGCAGGTTGTCCTTTTCGTCTCTGGTGAGAAGCTGCAGCTGTTCCATGATTTGGATCGTTGCTTCTACTGCCTCCGACGAGCAGTGGAAATATCCGGCCAGCGCTTCGGTGTCCATCTGCAGGCCCGGTGTCAGCCGCACGCAGCCTTCCGGATCGTGGACGGCCAGGGCCAGCATCCGGAACCAGACGGACAGCACGGCGTCCGCGTCTTCCGCCGCCAGATAATCCACGGCGGCGATGGTTTTGGGGTCAAAGGTATTTTCTAAAAGTTGTTTGGTCATGTTGATTGCCTTCTTCCTTTTCTTACGGTATCGTATGTGTTACGTTTCCGCTACTGCAGTATGTCCCACCCGGAGTATTTTATCCGCAACAGTTTCTTCAGGCGGATCAGGCCTTTCCGTTTCAGCAGGGATACATACTGCGGCGTGACGTTCAGGTCATTTGCCAGCGCTTTGTTGCTTTTACCTTCATAATACAGACCGCGGATGACTTTCTGCTCCAGGGGTTTCAGTTGCTGAAAGGCTTTCTTTACATCCTGCGTCAGTTCGTTCCGCAGGATACAGGTCTCCGGTTCAAGGGAGCTGTCAGCCGGCAGTAACTCGGTGATTGTTTCGGCAGCATCTTCCTGCCGGGCGTCTGTAATATATGGTTGTAGCATCTTACACCGGGTCTTGTGCCGCTGTACATTCCGGATCAGCGTGTTGCGAAGAACGGTCTTCAACACGCAGGGCACTTCTTCGTCTGTCCGGATGTCAGGCGCACGTTTAAGAAACTCCGTCAGTTTATGGTTGGAGATGCCGCAGATTTCATTTATGCCCAGGTTGTCACGGAAATAGGGAATACGGCAAAATTCCCGGACGATAGGTTCAACGCCGGCAAAAAAGTTCAGGGCCGCTCTCTCATTGCCACGGTTCGCCTGAATAATCCATTGTTTCCAGGGGCTGGCATGTTTACCGGCAGCGTGTGACGGTTTTGTTTTCGTAAGATCTGATTCCATATAGCAGTTTTCTCTCCTTTGTCAGTTTGATTTAAATGCATGGAAAACATGGATGATTGTAGCAAATTACGCCGGCAGCTGTAAAGCAGGCGTCCCGGGGCCGGAAACGTCAAAAAAACGTAAAATAGACGCAGATGCGTCAAGTTTATTCTGCTTTTGACGTTCTGTTCCGCTGAGCGTAAGAAACCGGTCGGAAACTTGACGCGTTTACGTCAGAATTTTTTCCTTCACGTCAAGTATTTTTGAAACGTCAAGTAATAATGCGGGAAATGGACGTGTGGTATCTTGACAATTTTGGTTAAATCTCTAAAATATTAAACGTGATTGTCAAAACCATACGATGGGAGGTGAGTCAGATGCAGGGAACTTTTGCAGTATACGTTGAGCCGGGTATTGTTCTTACGCCTGAATTGATACGAAACCGGCGGAAAGAATTACAGCTGACCCAGGCCAAGTTTTCTACAAGGGTCGGTGTGTCGGTGGAAACAGATTCCCGTTGGGAACGGGGCCGGTTGATCCCGAAGAAGGAGAACCGGCTCAAGATTGTAGAAGTATTGAAGTTAAAGGAACTGACTGGCAATATTACGCAGGCAGGGGAAGCGCAAAAGAGTGGGCAGCTGACGGAACAGGGGACTGGTCCGGCAGAGGATGCCGAAGCCGACAGCTCCGGGAAGGCCGAAGATCATCGAACTGTCCCGGACTGCCGTTCGTTGTTCCATCCGGCCTTCAGTGAAGCGTTCAAACTGGTGGTTGACGCTATCATTGAAGATAGGGTAGAACGATACCTGGCTGTCCGGGAGAAAGAAAAGAACATATAGCAGCTGTGTTTAAAGGATATGCGGCGCAGTCTGTATGAATCCTGACAACGTAACAAATGCACCGAAGGAATTCTGTAACAGGATTCTCTTCGGTGCGTTTTTTATTTAAAAAAATTACTTGTTTTTTCAGGGGGTTGTGAGTTTATTAAAGTGCAAGGGAAATTTACGGCAAGGAAAGGAGATGATAAATCATGCTTGTACAAAACCCTGAAGTCATTTTGGAAGGCAGACTTCGGACAATGGCCCGTGAAGCCGGAAGCGGCATCAAAGCCATTTACCTGCATTGGACTGCCGGACGCTACGGGCAGGTGTACGATGATTACCACCTGTGTATCGGCCGGGACGGTACGGTGTATGTGAACTGCGGGCACCTGACAGATATCAAGTTGCATACCTGGATGCGGAACCACAGCGCTGTCGGCATCGCTCTGTGCTGCGGCGTGGATGCCCGTTGCTGGCTGCCTGTAGGCTGCGACGGATATGAGACAAAAGAAGCCTGTGAGATTTCAGACGGGCAGAAGCAGGACTGTGCCCTTATTGATTACGGCACTCAGCCGCCTACTGATATCCAGATTGAAGTCATGGCTGATGTGGTGGCGATCCTCTGTGAGGAACTGCATCTTCCCATTACACCGGAAACGGTCATGACCCACTGTGAAGCCGCTTTTGAAGACGGTTACGGTCCCGGCGACGGGGATCCGGACATGCGCTGGGATCTCTGGTTTCTGCCGGACAGTGCCTGCTGCGGCAAACTGCAACCCGGCGGCGAGGTGCTGCGGGGAAAGGCCGTGTTCTACCAGAACCTGCGGGAGCAGGGCCTCGTAGACAGACATTATGAGGAGGATGCCGGTCTTGCGGCAGCAAGAGAAGTTCTTTCAGCTGCCTGACGGAAATCCGTGGGCGGTTAAAAGAATAAACAGGGAAGAAGCGGATTCAAACTGCTTCTGACCAGAAAGGAGGTGAGACTGTGGCAGCAACCATGAATGTACTGAAACGTTCCTTATCTGTTTCCATTGCCCGCGGGGAAGACGCGGACGGAAACCAGGTAACAAAGAGCTATACTTATTCCAATGTGAAGCCGGATGCTGAACCGGATAAAATGCTGGCAGTTGGCAAAGCCCTGGGCGGTCTGTTCGACAAGGATATGACCGGGCTGGTCGTGGTGGAACGTTCTTCCCTGACGGAAGAGTAAGACACAAAAAAATGCGGACACCGGTAATGGTGTCCGCTTACCTAAAGGGAATGGTATAAAAGATAAAAATTAGCTCATATTTGTGCAAACCCTATATGCAAAATGTATTCTAGTGCAACACGCGCTGTTTGTCAAGAGTAAGGAGGAAATTATATGAGTGCAGATACTGATCTGGATTTAGTGTTTCGGAACGCGGCGGGCAAAAAGGTGTCCCTCAAAATCGAGGAACCCAAGGCAGGCGTAACCAAAGCGGAAATCGATGCCGCTATGCAGGCTGTGGTGGAAAACAACGTATTCAACACCAGCGGTGGCAACATCGTGGAAGCGGTGGAGGGCCGTCTGCGTACCATCACCACGGACGTGGTGGCTGAGTAATCCTCCAGCCGGTCATGGAAAGTGTGGCTGAAGATGGACGTTTCCGAAGTATTCGGCTTTATTAAGGATTTCGGGTTCCCCATGGTGCTGAGCTGGTTTTTGCTGGTACGCATGGAAAACAAACTGGCGGGCCTGACGGCTGTCATCGGGGAACTGAGCTGCAACATTGCCGCCCTGCGTGGAGATACACCGAAAAGGGTGGGGTAAGACTGCCTGTGGCGCCACGCGGGCATTGCAATAAAAATGCGCCGGCAAAAGCCGGCGCCGGGCGGTTTTATAATCAATAATTAGCATATGAAAACACTGTTCTGCAATTCTGTTGCATTTGTTGTTTGCGGCAGAAATCGGAGCAGTGTTTTCTTCATTTTTTGTTCCGGATGCGGTATAATAATCAGTAAGACAAAACAAAGTTCATTGAAAGTATTAAAGTGGGTAACAACTATCATGAAACGGGATCAGTTTTTTGAAATAGTGCGCTTTGCCATCGTGGGAGGAGCGTCCTTCCTGGTGGACTATGCGCTGCTTTATTTATGTACGGAAAAACTGGGATTTTATTATCTGCATTCCGCGGCGATTGCCTTCACCGTATCGGTGATTGTCAACTACTGGTTATGTGTAATCTTCGTGTTTACAGGCGCGAGGAAACAGACCGGCAGGAAGGCGGCGCTGTTTTTCGGCTCCAGCATCGTGGGGCTGGGCATCAACCAGGTTTGCATGCGGCTATTCGTGGAGAGTTTCGGACTGCATTACATGCTGGCGAAAATCGGCGCCACGCTGATCGTCATGTTCTGGAATTATGTGATGAAACGGAAAGTAGTGCGGGGTTAAATTTTTGCGTAAATCAGTTGCCGGAATGTTGCTAATTCGACTCAAATATAGTATGATAGTAATGTAACATAATATGAGATTAGTATATACTGTTTCGTATTATAAAGTATAGGACGAAGAGAGTATAATTTTAGGAGGGATGACACATGACATTACGTGACGAGGCTTTACAGATGCGGCTTGACGTTCATGGTATTTTGGAGACGAAACTCAAATACCCCTTGAATGACGGCCACGACCTGGCGGTTGCTTACACCCCGGGCGTAGCGGAACCCTGTAAGGAAATCAAAGTAAAACCGGACATGGCTTTTGAATATACCGCCCGCGGCAATCTGGTAGGTATCTGCACCGACGGCACCCGCGTACTGGGCCTGGGCGATATCGGCGCGGCTGCCGCATATCCGGTCATGGAAGGCAAGGCGGTCCTGTTCAAACGCTTCGGTGGCGTGGACGCGATTCCCGTCTGCATCGACGACAAAGATCCCGATAAATTTATCGCCATCGTAAAAGCGCTGGAACCCAGCTTTGCGGCGATCAACCTGGAAGATATTTCTTCCCCCAAGTGCTACGATATTGAAGACAAACTGAAAGAAATCATGAACATCCCCGTATTCCACGATGACCAGCATGGCACAGCCATTGCGGCGGTCAGCGCGGTACTGGGCGCGCTGCGTTTCGTAAAGAAAGACTTTAAGACAGCCAAGATTATCATGAATGGCTGCGGCGCTGCCGGTTCTTCCATCGGCCGTCTGCTGGCGGAAATGGGCGCGGAAAACGTAATCATGTGCGGCCGCAAGGATACCCTGTACGAAGGCTGTGACTGGGGCCGTCCGCTGGATCGGGTACAGCAGCTGCTGTGCAAGATCACCAATAAGAACAAAGAGAGCGGCACCCTGAAAGAAGTAGCGGTAGGCGCGGATGTACTGATCGGCGCATCCGGCCCCGGCGTATTTACGGCGGACATCATCAAATCCATGGCGCCGGATTCCATCGTATTCGGTCTGGCCAATCCGGTTCCGGAAGCTATGTATCCCGATGCTAAGGCGGCAGGCGCGCGGGTTGCCGGCACGGGCCGCAGCGATGCTCCCAACCAGGTTAACAACGTAAACGTATTCCCGGGCGTATTCCGCGGCGCCATCGACGTACGCGCTACGGAAATCAATGAAGAAATGAAGATTGCGGCTACCTATGCCATCGCCAACCTGATTGACGAGAAGGATCTGCGGGAAGACTATGTGGTTCCCAATGCCTTTGACAAACGGGTAGGCCCGGCGGTTGCGGCTGCCGTTGCCAAAGCGGCCATTGAGACCGGCGTAGCCCGGAAAATCGTGGATCCGGAAGAAGTACGCAAACATACGGAAGAACTGCTGGCTGATTACTGGAAATAAACATATACGGAAAGAATAAGAGTAAATGAACAAGACCCGTCAGGCGTTTTGCCTGGCGGGTTACGTTTAGGGTCGAGGTGCTACATGGACAGTGCATTACTGAAAAAGTATGAAATCTGGATGGAGAAGGCGGTGGCGGATCCGGACCTGAAACCGGAGCTGGAAGCCATGGCCGGTGACGAAGCAAAAATTGAGGACGCGTTCTACAAGGATCTGGAGTTCGGCACGGCGGGCCTGCGGGGTGTCATCGGGGCCGGCACCAACCGCATGAACGTGTATATCGTGGCCCGGGCTTCCCAGGGTCTGAGTAATTATGTGATCAATCACTTCCCGGCGGAAAAACGCAGCATCGCCATCAGCTACGACAGCCGTATCAAGAGCGATGTGTTCGCGAAGATTGCAGCGGAAGTGTTCGCGGCCAACGGGATCAAAGCATATATTTTCCCACAATTGATGCCGGTGCCCTGTGTTTCCTATGCCACAAGGACATTAAAATGCGCAGCGGGTATTATGGTAACGGCCTCCCACAATCCGTCCAAATATAATGGCTACAAAGTGTATGGTGCTGACGGTTGCCAGATGACTA
>JAFSOW010000205.1 GCA_017443165.1 Acidaminococcaceae bacterium
ACACGCTGGTGGATGATAAAGAGCTGCCGGAACTGGAAGACTATCTGGTATTTCTGCATAACGCGGGTGTGGACGGCATTATTGTCCAGGACATGGGCATCATCCGGGCGGCTCAGCAACTGGTGCCGGGGCTGCCTCTGCATGCTTCCACCCAGATGACGGTGACCAATTCCGCAGGTGTGCGCTTTGCGGCGGAACACGGGATCGTCCGGGTAGTGCCCGCCCGGGAACTGTCCCTGTCGGACTTAAAAGCGGCGAGCGATACCGGACTTGAAATAGAAGCGTTTATCCACGGTGCACTGTGCGTATGTTATTCCGGTCAGTGTCTCATGAGCAGCCTGATCGGCGGTCGTAGTGGAAACCGGGGACGCTGTGCCCAGCCCTGCCGTCTGCCGTACACACTGGTAGACAAGAACGGAAAAGACCTGCTGGCAGGAAAAGATGCCGGGCAATATCTGTTAAGCCCTAAGGATCTGAATACGCTGCGGATTCTGCCGCAGATGATAGAAGCAGGCGTCATCTCGTATAAAATTGAAGGCCGCATGAAACGGCCGGAATATGTGGCAGTGGTAGTTGACGCGTACCGCCGGGCCATGGACAGTTACAAACGAGGAGCCTACGAAGTGCCGGCGAAAGATCTGGCCAACATCGAGCAGATTTTTAACCGGGATTTCACCACGGCCTATCTGGAAAAACATCAGGGCCGTCTGATGATGAGCGACCGCCGTCCCAATAACCGGGGGGTACTGATCGGCCGCGTGCAGAAGCTGAACAATGACCGTACCAAAGCGGTGGTGAAGCTGGACAAGGCGATTCGTACCGGCGACGGATTGGAGTTTTGGGTAAAGGTGGGCGGCCGTGTCGGCACGACAGTCAATACGCTCCGGGTCAGCGGAAAGATAGTGGAAGAGGCAGCAGCGGGATCTCTGGCAGAGATTGATGTGCCGAAAGGCGTGCGGCTGAACGACCGCGTCTTCCGTACACTTGACAGTGGGCTGATGGCTTATGCCGGGCAGTTCTACGGAGAAAAAAATAAAAAGCGGATACCCGTTACGGCAAAAGTAACTGCGCGTATGGGTAATCCGCTGGAAGTCATACTGACAGACGCCGACGGCAACTCCGGCGCCGCCCTGACGGATTTTATCGCAGAACCGGCTCGGAAGCACGCACTGGATGAAGCGGCTGTCCGTAAACAGATTGACCGTCTGGGAACAACAGAATACGAACTGGACAAACTGGAAACGGAAATCGGCGAAAGCCTGATGGTGCCTATGAGCGAGATCAACGAAGCACGCCGCCGGGCCTGCGAAGCTTTGGACAAAGCAAGGCTGGAAACCTTTGCGCCTGCCAGGGTGCCGGTAGAGAATAAAAATGTGATGCACCGCTGGCTGCATGAATTGGAACATTCCGGCTCACACAACAGCGCAGGAACAGACCAGCCTTTGCTTACGGTCTGGGCCGATACTGTGGATAAAGTGAAAGCGGCTCTGGAGGGCGGGACGGACTGGATCATCTTCGGCGGTGACCGATATACTTCGAGGGATGTAGCCTTTACCGATTATGAAACGGCGGCGAAACTGGTACACAACGCCGGACGTCGTGTTGCTTTTTCTACGCCCCGTATCGTGAAAGAAGGCCAGCTCGGCTTTTTTGCGAAGTTTTTACAGCAGGCGGAAGCCTGCGGTGTCGATTTGCTGTATGTTCATAATACAGGCCTGTGGCAGCTGGCAAAGGATTTGGGGCTGAAGACACCGCTGTGGGCGGATATGAGCCTGAATATTTATAATACCCAGAGCCTGCAGTTCTGGCAGGAAGCGGGGGCCGCGGGCGCGACCCTGTCCGTAGAACTGAATATGGGGCAGCTGGGTCATCTGGCAAAGGTCAGTCCGTTGCCGCTGGAATGTCTGGTTCAGGGCCCCATTGAAATGATGGTGTCTGAGTATTGTGCAGGCGGAAGCTTTCTGGGTAATCTGGATAAAGGCGCCTGCACTTTCAAATGCAAAGAAGAAATCTATCTGCACGACCGGAAGGACGCAAGGTTCCGCCTGGCAGGCGACCAGTTCTGCCGTATGCATGTGCTGAACTCACAGGATCTGTCTGTATTAGGCGGCCTGGGGGAATTACGGGACATGGGCATTGCCAGGCTGCGTATTGACGGAAGAACATACGGACCAGACCAGCTGCGGGAGTTAGTGAGAAGGTTTAAAGAAACACTGGCGCTGCATGGCAATGCAGTGGAAAACCTGCCGGGTACCACAAGGGGCCATTATTACCGGGGAGTGTTATAGCAGATAAACCTTTACAGATTAGTTTATATTTTTTCCAGCTTCGCCCTGAAGGAAATCCTTCGGGGCGTTTTTATATTGTCGAACTGCACTACATGGGCGCCCTTATCTCTGTCCACATCGGTGACGGTGCCGTCGCCGAACACAGCGTGGCGCACACGCTGCCCGATGGAAAATGTCACGTCGCTTTCCTTTTCCGGCATGTACTTCTGGCTGTACCCGATATATTCCCGGGCTTCTTTGATCAGTTCTGCCCGGGGCTCTTTTGTGTAGTGAAACAGATGCGGATCGATATCCAGAATAAAGCGGGAAGGATACTGGGGTGAGCCATCGAAATTGCGGCCTGTTCCCCGGGATAAATACAATCTGTCCCTGGCGCGGGTCATGGCTACAAAAGCCAGCCGCCGCTCTTCTTCCATCGCTTCCATGGTCCGCACTTTGCGGGAAGGGAAGATACCTTCGTTCAAGCCGCACAGAAACACGGTGGAAAATTCCAGCCCCTTGGCAGCGTGAACCGTCATCAGTTTCACTTTGCCTTTTGCTTCGGCGCCGTCCGCGTTGGTGAACAGGGCCACATGGGCCAGGTAGTGGGGCAGGGAAACTTCTTCGCCGCAGGTAGTTTCGTATTCATAAACGGACTGCTTCAGTTCCGCTACATTGTCGAGACGTTCCTGACTGCCTTCCGTGCGCAGCATTTTCTCATAGCCGCTTTCATTCAGAACGGCGGCAAGGATTTCAGAAACGGGGCGGTCTTCATATCCGGCGGCATAGCGCTCTATCAGTGATACGAACTGGCCGGCTTTGGTTCCTTTAAAGATGGGATCTTCCAGGTTTTCCGTAAGGGCCTGGTATAAAGTGATTCCGTGCTGCGCCGCGTATTCTTCCAGGAAAGCCAGCCGCCGTTTACCCATGTTGCGCTTGGGCGCGTTGACGATGCGCCGGAAAGACAGGTCGTCCTTGTAGGCGATCATCCGCAGGTAGCTGAGGGCGTCCTTGATCTCCGTCCGGTCGAAGAACTGCACACCGCTGTAAATGGTGTAGGGTATCTTTTCTTCCAGAAATATCTGCTCTATGGCCCGGGTCACATAGTGAGCCCGGTACAGGAGGGTGACGTCCGCATATTCCACACCTTCAGCCTGCAGGCGGCGGATTTCTTCGCAAATCCACTTTGCCTCTCCATCCTGGGTATCCGCAAAGTGGCAGATTACCGGCGCGCCGCCTGAACGGCGGGGCAGCAGTTCCTTTTGGATGCGGTATTTGTTTTTTTCAATGAGGGAATTGGCTGCTGCCAGGATTTCCGGTGTGGAACGGTAATTCTCCATCATCATGATAGTCCGGGTGCCCGGGAACTTTGCGGCAAAATCCATCAGGAAACGCCCATCCGCTCCCCGCCAGCTGTAAATAGTCTGGTCCGGGTCACCCACCACGAACAGGTTCCTGTGCCAGGCGCACAGCGCTTCCATCAGCTCATACTGGAGGGCGTCGATGTCCTGGAATTCGTCGATCATGATGTACTCCAGCCGCTGCTGCCATTTTAGACGGATGTCTTCCCGTTCTTTGAAAATATGCAGCGTGAACTTGATCAGGTCGTTGTAATCAAGGCCAAAACATTTCTTTTCCTGATAGAGATAACCGAAAAAAATGATATCCTCTGCCCGGACTGCTGCGTCATACTTTTCTTTCAGCGCTTCCAGGGGAAGGGCAATCATATCCTTGTAATATTCCGGTCTTTTGAACAGCTTTTGTATCTCGATCATATCCCGGGCCATGGAAAAGGTCATGTCCCGCAGGGTCAGGCCTCTCTCTTCGTAAATGATCTGCAGCATGGCGTCGATGTCGGAATTGTCCAGTACCAGAAAGCTTCTGGGATAGCCCGCGGCGTAGCTGTCTTCCTGCAGCACGGATACGCAGAAGCCGTGAAAGGTGTTGATGTAACCCGTATCGTTGTCCCCGGTAAGGTTGTGTATGCGCTGCCGCATTTCATTGGCGGATTTGTTGGTGAAGGTGACGCACAGGATGTTGCCCGGCAAAATGCCCAGTTCATTTACCAGAAAGGCAAAACGGTGGGAGAGGGCCCGGGTTTTTCCCGAGCCGGCCCCCGCGATGACACGGACATAACCTTCCGTAGCACATACCGCTTCCCGCTGGGCAGGGTTGAGTTTCTGCATCAGATTTGTGTATTCGTTATTCTCTGCCATTTGATAAGCCTCCGGAACAAATGTTCGTAATTATTTTAACACATGAACTGTCAAAAGAAAAGCGAACAGATTAAAGAAGTTTTGCATTGTTGCCTGTCCGATAAAAATCCGGCAGAACTGGTATCTGCATTTGTGAAATTATCCTGCCGGTGATATACTATCTCTGAGACAAAAGTTTTTGGGAAGAAATAAAGGAAAGAATGAGATGGACTGGGACCGTATTATTCTGGTGTTTACCGATATTTTGCTGCCCCTGGCGGCGGGGTATTTTTTAAAAGTGCATACACTGATGCCCCGGAGGTTCTGTGACTGGCTGATCAGGTTTAATGTGATCGTTATGGTTACAGTCCTGACACTGATGAGCTTCTGGGTGCTGCCATTGTCGGCGCAGCTTCTGTGGCTGCCACTGATCGGTGTGCTGATTACCGCTGTTCCCGGCATTATTGGCGCGAAACTGTTTGCCGGCGGTTTTGACAACGATCTGGACAGGGGTGCCTATGTGATTTCCGCCATGCTTTCCAATATCGGGACCATCGGGGGGCTGTGCGCTTTTATCATGTACGGGGAGACGGGATTTGCCTATGTGCAGCTGGTAGCGGCACCCCAGAATATTCTGATGGTGGCGGCGGCGTTCCCCATGGCAAAATACTATTATGAAAAGCATAAGGCGGCGGAAAATAAAGCGAAACTACAGCTGAGTTTCCGGGAGATGTTCATAACCTGGAACCAGATGGGGATCCTGGGCATGGCAGCGGGAATCGCGCTGCAGATGTGCGGAATCGAACGTCCTCCGGTCCTGGGGGTGCTGTTTCATAATCTGGTACATATCCTCGCCTGGATATCCCTGCTGCCGGTAGGGTACCTGATTGACTTTTCCCGGGCCGGGCAGTATTACAGAAGGGTAACGAGCATGCTGTGGCTGCGTTTTGTAATTGTTCCGGTAATTTTTTATGCGGGTTTCCGGCTTCTTTTTACAGACCAGATATTGCTGGGCTCGTTACTGATTATGGCGGCCACACCGGCTGCCATCAATTCCGTCATTACGGCGCAGCTTTACAAGTTGAACGTGGATCTGACCATCGCGTCTTTTTTGCTGACAACGGTCGTTTTCGTTCTCGTTGTCTTTCCTGTG
>JAFSOW010000206.1 GCA_017443165.1 Acidaminococcaceae bacterium
GTCAATAAACATGACAATCTGACCGGCGCTGTCTGCCACGGCCTTCAGCACTTTCTTCAGGCGCTCTTCAAATTCACCCCGGTACTTGGCCCCGGCCACCAAAGCAGCCAAGTCCAAAGCATACAAGGTTTTGTTCTTCAGACTTTCCGGCACGTCCCCGGCCACGATGCGGCGGGCCAGCCCTTCTACAATAGCGGTCTTACCGACGCCCGGTTCCCCGATGAGCACCGGATTGTTTTTCTTCCGGCGGCTCAGGATCTCAATGGTGCGGCGGATCTCATCGTCACGGCCGATGACCGGATCCAACTTGCCCTGCCGTGCTCTTGCCGTCAGATCCTGACCAAACTTTTCCAGCGTCTTTTTGCTTTCATCATTCGCAGTATTGTTGAGGTAATGTTCATACAATTTTTCGATTTTGTTGCCGTCAATACCGTACTTTTTAAACAAGGCTGTAACATCGCTGCTTCCATCGCTGGCCAAAGCAGATGCCAGATGCCCTACGGTCACGTTGCCCTGCCCCGCTTTGTGGAGCACAATGCCATTGACCCGGGCAAAGTCCGAGCTCATGAGCAGCTGCCGGTCCTGTCCTTTGACAGAAGGAATGCGGCTTACCAGAGTCCTTGCTTCATTGGCAAATGTATTTTCATCTACTTTGAAAGTCTGCAACAAAAACCTGAAAAAGTCATTGCTGCACAGTGCCAGCAAAAGGTGCGCGCTGGTCACTTCCTGGTTGTAATTCATCAAAGCCTGCTGCTGGGCCGCTTCAATGATGGATTTTACTTCATCGGTATAGTTTTCGTTCATGGTTATCACTCCTGTCTGTCAAAATTTATATGTAGAATTGTTTTCTGACCTGTTTACTATGTTTTACCAAAAACTTTTGTTTTAGCTCACTTTTCGCTTTACAAAATCAGAGAAAAGCTATATGTTAATGGTAGGTATGCGGTGATGCCGCCTTCATAGCCTGTCGCTTATGCAGACTGTATCTACCGTACAACACACATAAATATTATATTACTCAATTTTTACTGTGAGGGAATATCATGAGAACTAATGTCATCGCCTACCGTCTCTTCGACGTGGCAGACGAGATCAACCTTGACCAGGTTCAGGCCCTGTGGCACAGCCGCAACAAAATTTCATCCCGCCTGCGCCTGGACCGCATTTCCACCAAGTCAATCACCTTTCATGACCCGCCTGTGCTGGTTGAGTTAGGTTTTCATGAAATGGTCATCGGCGGTGTGGAATACCTGGTAGAGGTAAAAGCCCGCATCCAGGATCTGGGTGTTATCTGTATCCTCTTCAACATTCCGCCGGAAGAAGACATTTCCTATAAAGAGTACCTGAATCTTGTGCTTGCTGTAGAAGATCTTCCCGATGAAGACTTCCGCAAGTTCCTGGACGCCACCATGGAAACCATCGGCCCGGCCTGCACCAACCAGAATATTTCCGGTTTCGATGAAGACTTTGTCGTCTATTACTTCCAGGATCCCATTCCCCCGGACTGGGATATTGTGCCTTTCCTGCTGAAAGACCCGACCCCTGTCAACGAAGAAACCCGGGAAACCGCGCTGGCCAACCGTTTCTCCTATGCGGACGATGTGGCCTGGCTGGCCTGGGACAGCGCCGTGGTATATGACCCTTCCGGCAGTATGGATATCCCTGACCTGCTGGAATTTGCCAATGCCCAGTATCTGGAGCTGCGGTATTACGACAACTTCCTGAACCATGCCATTGACAAGGCCTATGATGTCATTGACGATAAAGCCAATCTCAAAAACATCGATGTACTGAGCAGCATCCGGGATGAACTGCTGGAAACTATGGCCGATGTAAGCAGTCTTACCAGCAATATCACCAACGCATTGCTGGTGACAGAAGATATTTTTTACGCCAAAGTCTACACCCGTTACATGAAGTTGCTGAAGGCGTCTGTTTGGCAGGAGAATATCGAACTCAAGATGCAGGTTCTGCAGCGTTGTTACAACATGCTGAACGAAACTGTTACCAGCCATCACATGGAGCAGATGCGCAAGTACAACATTACGCTGCTGGCCATTATTGCCATCATTTTACTGGGAATCGCAATCTTCAAGTAATTATTAGCAGTCTCGCAGAAGGAGTGCTAATACGTCTCCAAAATAAAAGGCATGGACAAGAGCTCCCGATAACGGGGGCTCTTTTCGTTTGCCTATCATCATTATAATATATAAAGTCAAAAAGTCAAATGTTTTTTTTCTTTTTTGTTTACTTTTTGCAAATTGTTCACAAACTACATTTTCACCGTCTTCAACCATTTCGCAAATGCTTTGTTCACAGCTTTACGTGCCATTAACTGTTCCGCCGCCATATCGCCCAGAAGGTAGCCGCCCTGGCGCGCTGCCAACACCGTATTGGCCTTCAGCAGTTCTGCCGGAACGGACTCGCCCTGGCTGCTGACCGTAAAGAGTTCCTTTACGGCTTCCCCAAGCTTCTCAAGTTTCTTTCTGCTTTCTTTGCTCAGGTCAGAGAGTTTGCTGGTTTCATTGGCCTTAACCAGATAGTAAAATTCTTTTCCGAGACGGGTTACCGTTACATACCCCGGATCCTGCAGTTTCACTTTCTTTCCTTTCTTCTCTGCTTCAAATGCGCCGGCCAAAACAATATTGGCTTTTTCTGCGCCTGCTTCTTTTTCCTTCTTCATTTCGGCTTGAATCTTTTCCAAAATGTCTTTCACTCTCACCTGCAGCAGTTGCCCGGCCTGCAGATATTCTTCCGCTTTCCAGCCAGCGCCTTCCATGGCTGCCCACAGGGAAAAAACAATACCGGAATATGCGCCCCGCAGCACCTGCATCTGAATTTCCTCGCCAATGTCTTCTATACGGTTTTCCAGAAGGCGGGTCACTTTATCTTCCCCAAGGCGTCCGCCGGCCAGTTTGAAAAGACCCTTCCAGTGTCTCAACAGCATTTTTGTATTTCTTAACTTATACAAGGGGCGCAATGCTCCCTGGAGATTGGCCTGCATCCCCGCGCTTCCGTCCATCACCGGCTGCAGCCAGTACAAAGCTTCCTGCATCCGTTCAAAATAAGGCAGGAAGATACGGTCTGCTTCAGTCTGGAGCTTACCGCAGTCCGCAAACACGTTTTGTTCTTCCATGACAGCTTTACCATACTGGTAAAACTGTTTTTTA
>JAFSOW010000207.1 GCA_017443165.1 Acidaminococcaceae bacterium
ATGAGGGCAGCAACGTAATTATTGCCGGCGGTCTTGCCAATGGTGACGTTGTGGTGACGGGTGGCGTCAATAAGTTGGCGGAAGGGCAGGAAGTACGGCTGGAAGGCAGTGATACGAAATGAACACAAACTGGGCGGAATGGTCGATTAAACATAAGCAGGTTGTTTACTTTTTTTCCGTACTTATTGCCATTATGGGCATTTTTTCCTACCTGATACTGGGACGCCAGGAAGATCCGAATTTTACTGTCAAGCAGAGGGTGGTATCCGCTGCCTGGCCTGGAGCTACTGCGAAGCAGATGGAGATGCAGGTTACCGATAAAATCGAAAAAATCATACAGACCGTGCCAGACGTGGACTATATTACCAGTTACTCGCGCCCCGGGACCTGTGTAGTCAACGTATACCTGAAGGACTCCGTTTCCCCGGAAACCACACGGCTGCGCTGGCAGGAAGTACGTAACCTGGTGAATGACGGCAGGCGCACGCTGCCTTCCGATTTGTACGGGCCGTTTTTCAACGATCACTTTGATGACGTGTTCGGGAACGTCTACGCAATCACCTCCGACAGCTTTTCCTATGAGGAGATGCGGAAGGTGGCCAGCCGGATTAAGGATCAGTTTGTGTTGGTGCCGGATGTAAAAAAAGTGGAACTGCTGGGTGTTCAGCCTGAAAAAATCTATATCCAGCTGGATAACGCCAAGCTGTCCCAGCTGGGCATGAGCGTGGATCAGCTTGCCGCGGTCATCCAGGCGGAAACATCCGTTGCCCCGGCAGCCATGAAGCACGATGACCAAAGCAATGTATACCTGCGTCTTACCGGCATTCCGGATACGGTAAAGAATATTGAAAATCTTCCCATCAGCGGCAACGGGCGCACCCTGCGGTTGGGCGACGTGGCGGCTGTAAAGCGTGATTACGCAGATCCGGCGGAACCGAAGATGTATTTTAACGGAAAGCCCGCGGTAGGAATTGCAATCTCCATGGTGGACGGAGGAAACAACTTAACGCTGGGAGAAAACCTGGATAAAAAATGCAGGGAGATCCGCAAAGACCTGCCCCTTGGTTTTGAGCTCAACCAGGTGCTCAATCAGCCCCAGGTGGTGAAAAATTCTATCAGTGAATTTATGGAAAGCCTGATTGAAGCTATCCTGATCGTACTCGTGGTAAGTCTGATGACCCTGGGCCGGCAGAGCGGATATGTGATTTCCGCCTGCATACCGCTGGTGCTGATGTGCAGCATGGCTGGCATGTTCATACTGGGCATAGATTTACATAAGCTGTCCCTCGGCGCTCTGATTGTTTCTCTTGGGATGCTGGTGGATGATTCCGTGGTCGTGGTGGAAATGATCGAAACCAAAATCAATGAGGGATGGGATCGGATCAGGGCCTGCTCTTTTGCCTTTGAAAGCTGCGCCAGGCCGTTGCTGACCGGGACTATGATCACCTGTGTCAGCTTTATGCCCATCGCCTTTGCCAAATCCAATGTAGGGGAATATGCCGGCAGCCTGTTTGCCGTAATCACCGTTACCCTGATGAGCAGTTGGCTGGTATCGGCTACGGTAGCGCCCGCCCTGGCCCACGCCTGGCTTGTGCCACCCGATTTAAAAAATGATAAAGAAAAGACGGGTGTAACAGAAGGGAACGAAAACAAAAGCCCGGAATACGAAAGCGGGTTTTACGGCGTGTTCAGGGAATTACTGGACTGGGCGCTCAGGCACCGCGTTGCCGTTCTTATCATTACGGTCTGCATTTTCTGTGGGTCGCTGCTGCTCAGTAAACTTCTGAAACGGGAGTTTTTCCCGGCATCTGTGAGGCCGGAACTGCTGGTGGAACTGAACCTGCCGGAAGGCTCCAGCCTGCAGGCCAGTGACGAGGCGGCGAAAAAGCTGACGCAGCTGGTAATGAAAGAAAAAGGCGTCGCCAGTATTTCAACGTACGTTGGGAAAAGCAGTCCACGTTTTGTTCTGGTACTGGATCCGGTGCAACCCCGTGATAATTACGCCCAGCTGGTGGTAGTGGCCGAAGACCTGCAATCCCGGGTGGCGCTGGAAAAGAAGATTAAAACTATGGTGGAAGAACAGCTTCCCAATGTGCAGAGTTATTCCCGATCTATTCCCCTTGGTCCGCCTACACCATACCCGGTCATGATTCGCGTCCGTGCATTAACAGATGCTCAGGCAAAAGAATATGCGGGGCAGCTGAAACAGATTATGCTGCAGAACAAGAATGTTACCATGGTGCGGTATGACTGGATGGAAAAAGCTCCTGCCGTGAAGGTGGAACTGGACGATGATAAGCTGCGGCAGATGGGACTGACCCGCAAGACAGTGGCTTCCGCTTTGTATGCAGAAATCAGCGGTTACACCGTGAGTCAGTACTATGAAGGGGATCAGGCCATCGACATGGTCTTCCGTTTGGAACCCAGGAACCATGAGAATATCAGCGACCTGGGAGCTATGAGCATACCCACTGCCAGAGGCGCAGTGCAGCTGAACCAGGTGGCATATCTGAGTTATGAAAAAGAAGACGGCATGATCTGGCGGCGAAACCTGCTTCCTACCATTACGGTCAACGCCGGTATCATTGACGGCGTAACCGGAAACGATGTTGCGGAACAGATAATGGAACAGGCCAAAGAACTGCGGAAAAACCTGCCTGCGGGCGTCAGCATCGAGCTGGACGGTCCGTCGGAAAAGAGCGCCAATTCTCTACGCTCTATTTTGGGGCCGGTTCCCATAATGCTCGTCATCATGTTGGTGCTGTTGATGCTGATGCTGATGGACGTGAAAAAAGTTTTTGTGGTAC
>JAFSOW010000002.1 GCA_017443165.1 Acidaminococcaceae bacterium
AGACGTGCGGCGCAGAGGCAAATACCTGACGCTGTTACTGGACGACGGACATTATATCCTGGCTCATTTGCGGATGACCGGGGCCCTGCTGGTCTTACGTGGTGATGCACCGGAGCCGTCTTATGCAAAATTACGTTTTTTCCTTTCGGGTGGGATGGACTTATGGTTTACCGATATCCGGACATTTGGAACGGTATGCCTGTGTGGCGGCAGCGACTCCTGGAAAGACAGGGGCTATGCCGGCTTAGGGCCGGAACCACTATCTCCGGAATTCACGGAAGACTATCTGAAAGAAAAACTGAAAAAGAGCCATCAGATGGTGAAGTGTTTCCTTCTGGACCAGCATAAAATAGCCGGCATGGGCAATATTTATGCGGATGAAGCGCTGGCAGCAGCAGGAATCCGGCCGACTCGATATACGGATAAACTGACGTTACAACAAATCCATGCGCTGTATGAAGCGGTCAACCGGGTAATTGCCCAGGGCCTGCGCCATCGCGGAACCACTTTCCGCAATTATCAGGATGCGGACGGGCAGATGGGAAACAACAAAGAATTTCTTCAGGTGTACGGAAGGAAAGGGATGCCTTGTCAAAAATGCGGCGCAGAATTAAAACAAATCAAGGTTGGCGGGCGGGGCAGCGTGTACTGTCCCCATTGTCAGAAATGATCAGTATGATGCGGCTGTAAGTTTGACCGAGGTACGATTTTTTCGGAACTGTTATGAAAAGGGAGGGCGAAACAGTATGGACCTGACAAAAACTGCAGAAGCACTAAAAAGACGTGGATATGAAGTGAGTTGTTTTAATACGGGAGCCGAAGCGGCAGGATATCTGAATGGAAAAATAGACGGCATGACTGTGGGATTCGGGGATTCGGAAACACTGCTGCAGATGCATCTGTTTGAAATGCTGCAGACACATAACGACGTTTATCATCCCATGTATCCCCGGGAAGGAAAAGGTTTTTATTCCACGGCCCGGGACTGCCTCACCACGGAAATTTTTCTTCTCTCTGCCAACGGACTGGCGGAAACAGGAGAAATTGTGAACATCGACGGGGTGGGAAACCGGATAGCGGGCTCCCTGTACGGCCATAAAAAAGTGTATTTTGTTATCAGCCGCAACAAAATCTGCCCCACCCTGGAAGAAGCTGCGTTCCGGGCACGCAACGTGGCAGCGCCTATGAATGCAGAGCGGCACGGATATAAAACTCCGTGCGCAATTAAAAAAGATCGTTGCTATGACTGCCGGAGTCCGCAGCGGATTTGCAGTGCACAGGTCATTTACTGGCGCAAGATGAATCACACGGATATGGAAGTAGTTTTGATTGATGAAGATATGGGATATTAAGAGAGGCTCCAGAAACCATGCAAACACTCTATATTGCAGAAAAACCGGACATTGGCAAGGCTATTGCAGACTATCTCTGGCCGTCCGGAGGGTACAAAAAGGGCACTGGCTTTTACCGGAAAGATGAAACCATTGTTACCTGGGCAGTTGGGCATCTGTTGGAACTGGCGACGCCGGAATCTTATGATAAACGTTACGCCAGGTGGACCAATTACCGCGTTTTCCCGGCGGTATGGCAACATGAGGTAATTGCCCGTTCCAGTGCACAGTTCAAGGTGGTGGCTGGTCTTTTAAAGACTGCGGATGAGGTCATCCATGCCGGTGACCCGGACCGGGAAGGGCAGCTGCTGATTGAGGAAATTTTGCACTACTGTAATTACCGTGGCAAGGTGCGGAGGATTCTGATAAACGCCAAGGATGACGTGAGCATGAAGCGGGCGTTTGAAAGCATCGAGGACAACGCAAAATATGAGAACCTGTATGCGGCTGGCCTGGCACGGGAACAGGCAGACTGGCTGGTAGGGATCAACCTGACCCGTTGTTATACCACGAACGCGTCAAAGTTTTCGCCGGGGGCTGTATGGAATATCGGACGGGTTAAGGTTCCCACGCTTGCGCTGGTTGTCAACCGGGAAAAGGAAATACGGAATTTCGTGGTCCGCAAGTATTATGAGCTGAAAGCGGCTTTCACAAAAGAAGGGATCCGCTTCACCGCGTTATGGCACCCTGATGAAAAGGAGATCGCTTTAGACGAAGACGGTCGTCTGTTAGATAAACAGATTGCGGAGACCGTGCGGCAAAAAGTACTGCCTGCCGATGGCATCGTGCAGAAGGTGACGCGGAAAAAAGGCACGGAGGCGCCGCCACTGCCGTATTCTTTGGACACGTTGCAGGTGGAAGCCAATGCCCGTTTTGGCATATCTCCAAAGCTCGCGCTGTCCACGGTGCAGTCGCTGTATGAGAAAAAGTTTGTGTCTTACCCGCGTTCGGACTGCAATTACATTCCCAAAGCTCAGCATAAGGACGCGTTCCGCATCCTGAAAAAGCTTGCGGGGCGTAATGTGAGAGGTGCGGAGCAGGCTGATCCCAAATTATTTTCCAGAGCGTGGAATGACAAAAAAGTGACGGCGCACCACGCCATTATCCCCACGGGGGAAATTCCACTACAGTTAGGCGCCACGGAAGAGAAAATCTATACTATGATTGCGGAACGGTATGTGATGCAGTTCTATCCGCCCTGCGAGTTCGAAACGATTACCTTTGAAATTCTTCTGGTGGATGAATTGTTCAAGGGCAGCGGCAAAGCAATCCTGAAACCTGGCTTCAAAGCGGTGTTTACGGGCCAGAGTAAAAAGAAAGATGCTTCCGAAACCGACACGGAAGAGGAAAATCTGTCTCTTCCCGATTTGATCAAAGGCGAAAACCTGGGAAAACCAGATACGGTGGACCTGATGGAAAAGGAAACAAAACCTCCCAAACGGTTCACAGAAGGTACGCTGCTGGCGGCCATGGCCAACATTTACCGCTTCATGGATCCGAAAAATCCCAACCGGGAGAAATTAAAGGAAGTAAAAGGAATCGGAACGCCTGCCACACGCGATACCATCATTTCCGAACTGCAGGGTATCCGTGGCAGCAAACAGACCCAGATGCCTTTCATGGAAAAGGTAAAGAAGGAACTGGTACCGA
>JAFSOW010000208.1 GCA_017443165.1 Acidaminococcaceae bacterium
ATCATGATCGTCTTCACCGGTACCCTGGCATCCATCGGTACCGCCGGTGTTCCCGGCGCGGGCCTCATCATGCTGGCCATGGTGCTGCAGGCGGTTCAGCTGCCTATGGAAGGCCTGGCCCTGGTTGCCGGTATCGACCGTGTGCTGGATATGTTCCGTACCTGCGTAAATATCACCGGTGATGGCGCGGTTTGCTGCGTAGTAGATAAGAGCGAACGGAAAAACGCATAATCTAACGTACTGAGTAAAGCTTTATAATACAGTCTTCAGTCCTTAACAGAACAAAATAGAAATATACCGGAGCAGGATCGAAAAGGTTCTGCTCCGGTTTTCGTTTTGCTGTATGCAGGTATGATCCGGAAACTTTAACAGAAGATATGGAAACTTACTGTTCGTATATTACTTAATTTTTTAAAATAGCTGTTCCCATTTTGCGCGGGATGTGGTAAAATACAAAAATAGCGGCAGAGAAACAACAACTCTATGCGTTTACGCATTTTTTTGCTACGTACAGGGGCAATCCGATCCGGTTGTTTTTCAAGCACAAAGAGAGAGATAAAGGGAGAGAACTGTCAATGCGTATCATTTATAAAACTAACACGACTTACAGTGCAGAGGAATTCGGGAAGATGAACCTGGAGATCCAGAAGCACGACAGCAAGTTTAGAAAGGCCCAGTATATTATCGCTGCGATCATCGCGGTGATCATTGCTATCTGCCTGTACAATGCGTGGTATATCGCGGCTGCGGCCATGGTAGTGGTGGGCTTTGCGGTATTTTTATATGTCATTCCTCATAACGTTCGCAAGCAGGCTGAAAAAGAATTTGGTAAGAGCCGTCTGGAAGGTACTCCCAGCAACATGACGTTCTATCTGGATCATTATGAAGAGGTCAACAAGATGGGCCGGGCTGCCTACAAGTATGTACAGCTACGCCATATTTATGAAACGCCTACCAATTTTTACCTGATGCTGAACGATAAGCAGGGTGCCATTGTGGAAAAGGCCAATTGCAAGCCGGAACTGATCAAGTTTATCGGCAAGATCAAGGCGCAATATAAGCTGTAAGTGAAAAGAGCAACACCCTCTGTCGGCAAATGTGACAGAGGGTGTTTTTATCAGAAACAGAGGGAATGAAAGATGAAAAAAAGGTTGACAGCTTTGGTAATGTCATTCCTGTTGGGGCTGCTGTTATTCCATTTCCGGATTCCCATACCGTTCATGCTGAGCGGGATCATTTCCGCCTCAGTATTGAAATTCTTTATCTGGACAGATATGCGCTGGCCTCTGTTGTGGCGCAATCTGGGACTGCTGGCTGCCGGGTATGGCATCGGCCGGAGCTTCACCCATGAAACGCTGGTTCAGATGTCCCAGCATGTTTTGGGTGTATTTGGGGCTTCCTTTGTAGCCATCGGCATATCACTGGTGGTGGCCTGGTTTACTTATAAACATACTTTTGCCAATCTTCTGAGCTGTATTATGGGCATGCTGCCCGGCGGACTGAACCAGATGATGTTGCTGGCGGACGAAGATCCCCGGGTGGATGCAAATGTAGTTGTTATGCAGCAGACCATCCGTCTGTTCGGGGTAGTCGTCTCCGTTCCTTTTCTGGTGATCCACCTTTTGGGTGCCACAGTAGTTCCTCAGGGACTGCTGGCGCCTGTGGGGGATAATACGGGGATTACCTGGCTGATCCTGATTCCCGTAGCCGGATTCGGCTTTGTGGCTGCCAAAAAGCTGAAAGTTCCCACGCCGGCTTTGATTGGTCCGATTATCGCCACGGCGGCTTTTTCCATTTTATGTAACGTAAATCTGCAAAAGCCCCCGCCCATCCTCATGAATCTGGCTCAGATGAACATCGGCCTGTACATGGGGTGCATGCTGGACAAGGAACGGCTGTACAGGACAAGGGTGCTGCTGCCTTATGCCATCATTGGGACACTTCTGATTATCGGCGGAAGCATTGCGGTGGCGGAAATACTGGTACGCTATTACGGAATTCCCATTGTGACGGCGTTTCTGGCTATGGCTCCCGGCGGTATGACGGAAATGTGCCTTGCCGGCATGAGCATGGGGGCCGATGTGTCCATTATTCTGACGTACCAGATAGTGCGCCTCCTGATGATGAACCTGACGGTTCCGTTTTGTTTAAACAGATATTTTGATGAGAATTATACGGGGTAGGTAAACCATAAAAAATACGCAACGTTCTGTGGCTGTAACAAGCAGATGTGAACGTTGCGTTTTTATTATTTATAGATTTTCGGAAATATGGTCATCGGCCGTAACGTGCAGAAGAACTGACAGAAGAGAATAAAGCTTATTCTCTCCAGGCGCAGTGCTTCAGGGCCCCGGACCACTGGTTCATACGGAAGGAACCCCGCAGGGCGGCGTAGATAAAGTTTTCAGCCGTTTCCAGGGCCTCTGTGACAACCATGCCTTTTGCCAGGCAGGCGGTGACCGCAGCGGAGAAGGTGCAGCCTGCTCCATGGTTATAGGAGTTGGGAACCTTCGGATGACGTTTTTCCGTAAAGGTTTTGCCATCATAGACCAGTTCTACCGCATCGTTTCCGGGCAGGCGGTCGCCGGCTTTCATAATTACATTTTTGCAACCTTTCTCATGGATTACAGCGGCTGCCTGTTTCATATCATCAACGTTAGTTATGGCAGACATATCTGCCAGGTAGGCCGCTTCCAGCAGGTTAGGCGTCATGACCAACGCCCGCTTAACCAGCAGTTCTTTAATCGCTGCCGCAGCTTCCGGCACCATGATGGTATCGATGCCTTTGCAGACCATGACCGGGTCGATAACTACATTATTCAGTTCATATTTGTCGATGGTGTCGGCAATCAGCTCTACCAGATCGGCGCTGCCCAGCATGCCGGTCTTCATGGCGTCGCAGCCGATGCCCAGGAGAATCGTAACAAGCTGTTTTTCAATGACTGTGGTTTCAATGGGATAAATCTCGTGTGCCCAG
>JAFSOW010000209.1 GCA_017443165.1 Acidaminococcaceae bacterium
ATGGCCCAGATGAAAGAGCACGGCATTACCCCCATCGATCTGGTGGTGGTCAACCTGTATCCGTTCAAGCAGACCATTGAAAAACCGGGCGTAACGGAAGCGGAAGCCATTGAGAACATTGATATCGGCGGGCCGGCCATGGTGCGGGCCTCGGCCAAGAATTTCCGCGATGTAGTGATTATCACCAATCCGGAACGCTACGGCAAGCTGATGGATATGCTGAAGAAAGACGGCGACATCGATCTGAAGACAAGAAAATCCCTGGCTATGGAAGCGTTCAAACATACTTCCGAATACGATGCCATGATTACCGGCTATCTGCAGAAACAGCTGGAAAAATAAATAGATGTGAGGCTTGATGTATGAATATTTTATTGATTGGCGGCGGCGGCCGGGAACATGCCCTGGCATGGAAAATGGCCCAGAGCAGCCAGGTAGAGAGTATCCGCGTGGCACCGGGTAACCCCGGGATTGCGGAACTCCCCAAATGTAAATGTGTTGCATTGGACTTGAATGATCTGAACAAGGTTGCGGATTATGCGGAAGAGCACAGCATCGATTTGACGGTGGTGGGGCCGGAGGCTACACTGGTGGCAGGAATCGCCGATGTGTTCCGCTCCCGGGGTCTGCCGATTTTCGGGCCCAACAAAAATGCGGCAGAACTGGAAGGATCCAAAGCCTTTTCCAAAAACCTGATGCAGAAGTACCATATTCCCACCGCGGCGTTTAAAGTGTGCACGGATATTGATTCTGCCAAAGCGTTTGTGGAAGAGCAGGGCGCTCCAATCGTTGTAAAGGCGGACGGCCTGGCGGCCGGCAAGGGAGTAGTGGTGGCCACGACCAAGGAAGAGGCCATGGCGGCCATTGATGAGATGATGGCAGACCACAAGTTCGGCGAAGCCGGCGCCCGGGTAGTATTGGAAGAGTTCATGGAGGGGGAGGAAGCATCCCTGCTGGCGTTTACCGACGGCAAGATTGTGGTGCCCATGGTTGCTTCCCAGGACCATAAGCGTGTTTATGACGGGGACAAAGGTCCCAATACCGGCGGTATGGGGGCTTATGCCCCGGCTCCGGTTATGACGGAAGCCCTGCGCATCAAAGCGGAAGAAACCATTTTGAAGCCTGTGATTGCGGCGTTAAACAAAGAAGGAAGGACCTATTGTGGTTGTCTGTATGCCGGCCTGATGATCAAGGGTGACAGCGTGAGAGTCGTAGAGTTCAATTGCCGTTTTGGTGATCCGGAGACACAGGTAGTGTTGCCTCTTCTGGACAGCGATCTGGTGGAAATCATGCTGGCCTGTGCCACGGGGACACTGGATGCTTCCATGGTTAAATGGAAGAACCAGGCCACCGTCTGTGTGGTTATGGCTTCCGGCGGATATCCTGCATCCTATGAGAACGGCAAAGTCATTACCGGCCTGAAAGAAGCGGGTGGCATGGAAAACGTTGTGGTGTTCCATGCGGGTACCAAAGCCGTGGGTGGCGATGTCGTGACGGCCGGCGGCCGCGTGTTGGGAGTAACTGCAACGGCCAAAGATATTAAGAGCGCCAAAAACTTTGCCTATGCAGCGGTGGAAAAGATTCATTTCGACAAGGTACATTACCGCAAGGACATTGCCTGGCGCGCCATGAACCGTTAAAAGACGGGACTTGATACAGATGAAAAACCGGATTACAGAAATTCTGATCCGGCGGAAATGTTCATAAAAAATCTTTTGCTTTTTTTGCTTTTCTGTGCTATGATACGTTTTAAAATATTTTCAGGAAAGGGAAGGTGTTACCATTGGCTTTTTATTACGATGAACCTGCGCATACCTTTAGTGAGTATCTGTTAGTACCGGGGTATTCTTCTTCTGAATGCATTCCCGATAATGTGACGCTGGTCACACCTTTGGTGAAATTCAAAAAGGGTGAGGAACCGGCTATCAGCTTAAATATTCCCATGGTTTCCGCCATTATGCAGTCTGTCTCCAATGACAAACTGGCTGTGGCCCTGTCCAGGGAAGGCGGCTGCTCTTTCATTTACGGTTCCCAGACAGTGGAAGACGAAGCGCAGATGGTACGGAATGTGAAGAGCCACCGTGCGGGCTTTGTCGTCAGCGATTCCAACATTACGCCGGACAGCACGCTTGCAGATGTACTGGCGTTAAAAGAAAAAACCGGTCATTCCACCGTTGCCGTAACCAGTGACGGAACGGTAAACGGAAAGATGGAAGGCATCATTACCAGCCGTGACTACCGTGTCAGCCGTATGGATATGGGCACCAAGGTGCGGGATTTTATGACGCCCATCAGCAAACTGATCGTGGGCAAAAAGGATACCACCCTTCAGCAGGCCAACGACATTATCTGGGACAACAAGCTGAACACGCTTCCCATCATTGACGACGACGGCCGTTTGTTATACATGGTATTCCGCAAGGACTATGTATCCCATAAAGAGTATCCGCTGGAACTGCTGGACGACAAGAAACGCCACGTAGTAGGCGCCGGCATCAATACCCGGGATTACGCGGAACGGGTTCCGGCTCTGGTGGAAGCAGGAGCGGATGTATTGTGTATCGACTCCTCCGAAGGCTTCTCCGAATGGCAGAAGATCACCCTGAAATGGATCCGCGACCATTACGGCGACAAAGTAAAAGTAGGCGCCGGCAATGTGGTTGACGCGGAAGGCTTCCGCTTCCTGGCGGACTGCGGCGCTGATTTTGTCAAGGTCGGCATCGGCGGCGGCTCCATCTGCATCACCCGGGAGACCAAGGGTATCGGCCGCGGACAGGCCACGGCCCTGATTGATGTTTGCAAAGCCCGTGATGAATACTTCAAAGAAACCGGTGTGTACGTTCCTGTCTGCAGCGACGGCGGCATCGTCTACGATTACCACATGACCCTGGCCCTGGCCATGGGCGCGGACTTCCTGATGCTGGGCCGGTATTTCGCACGCTTCGACGAAAGCCCCACCAACAAGGTCAACGTAAACGGCAGCTACATGAAAGAATACTGGGGCGAAGGTTCCAACCGCGCCCGGAACTGGCAGCGCTATGACATGGGCGGTTCCCAGAAGCTGTCCTTTGAAGAAGGCGTGGATTCCTACGTTCCCTACGCAGGCAGCCTGAAAGATAACGTGAGCCTGACCCTGGCCAAAATCCGCAGCACCATGTGCAACTGCGGCGCCCTGAACCTTGGCGAACTGCGCGAAAAAGCGAAACTGACCCTGGTTTCCGCAACTTCCATCGTGGAAGGCGGCGCCCATGACGTATTGCTGAAGGACAACACGGCAGCTACCTATGCAAAATGATGTGAGGCTATGAAAAAGTTTGTAACTGGTTTGTTGGCGGGCGGTCTGTTGCTGGCCGGGAGTTCAGTCCTGGCAGCGAACGACACCGCTGAAACCGTAAAGAATGAAATGAAAACGGAACCTGTGACGGCAGCTGCGCCGTCACAGGCTGTTTTATCCAAAAGCAGGGGAACCATGGTTTACGTTCCCATGGATACCCGGCCTGTCTGCAAAGATTACACGGTTGCGACCATGCACGCTGCGGGCTGGAACATAGTGGTTCCGCCGGATGAACTGCTGTCTTCTTTAGAACGGGACGGACAGCCGGACAAGCTTCTGGAATGGCTGGAACAGAATGCTAAGGAAGCGGTGGCGGTTGTGGCCAGCGCTGACGCGCTGATCTACGGTGGCCTGGTAGATTCCCGGACGCACCATATCGAGCCTTCCGTGCTGCAATCCAGGGCGGAGCGGTTGCTTTCCCTGAAGCAGAAAAAACATTCCCCTGATATTTATGTGTTTGTGACCATCATGCGCACGCCTAAAGCCAGCGCTGCGCCGGCAGAACCGGTTTATTATGAGGAATGGGGCAGCAAGCTGTTCCGGCAGGGCGCGCTGCTGGATAAAAACGAATTGCAGGGGCTTTCCCGTAAGGAAGCCAAAGAACTGCAGGCCCTGAATCATGAGATCCCCCGTAATGTAATTGCGGATTTCTACGGCCGTCGCCGGGATAACATCCGGACGACGGAACTGTTGCTGCACGGCATTGAAAGTGACAGTTTCAACTATCTGCTGGTGGGGCGCGACGATACCAGCCCCCTTTCCCAGGCTCATAAGGAAGCCCGTTACATGTCTTCCCTGGTGAACAATTTTTCCAATACAAAGATTCGTTTCTTCTCCGGCGCCGACCAGTTGGGACTGGTGCTGCTGACACAGGCGGCCAATCGGCTGACGTACAACACGCCGCTGGTGTATACGGAGTTCGGGGCAGGCAAGGGCGGAGCTACAGTTCCCACCTACGAAGACGATACGGTGGCGGAGTCGGCGAAACAGCACATTTTTGCGGCAGGAGGATTTCCGTCCAAAAATCCGGACATGGCAGATTACATTTTGCTGGTCAATACACCGTATAACGGAAAGACCCTGGAAGCTTCAGACGTAAAGAACAGCGGCGTTGCGGATAAAAACACCAAAGCCTTTGCGGATAAAGTGCAGACCTGGCTGGAACAGGGAAAAAAGGTGATTGTATCTGACTCAGCGTATGGCAACGGAGCGGACAACGCGCTGGTGAAAGAACTGTTCCGGCGGGGCATCGCGTATGATCTTGCGGCCTACGGCGGCTGGAACACCTCCGGCAATACGCTTGGCTTTGCCTTGTCCCAGGGAATCGAATCCCCGTACTATGAAGGGAATGCGGCGAAAGACCTGCTGACGGTGCGTTATCTGGACGACTGGGCCTATCAGGCCAACGCCCGCATGGATGTGTATAAGAATGTGATCTGGCCGAATTACATGCCTAACTCCGGCTATACTCCGGAACAGAAGCGCATTGCGGAAGCCGCCATCAAAGAAAGCATCACTAAAGTGTCGGAACCGGTGATGGGGGATGTGGCTAAGGATTACGATTTCAAACTTCCCTGGAGCCGCATGTTTGAAGTGCAGCCCATAAAAATAGATAAATCCATGTAAGAAGCGGCTTCATGATGAAATTGCTCTGACCGGTGCTTCCTTTCTTTTCCTGCTTAAAAATCTAAATAACCGCAATAAAAATACCCGGAAATTTTTCTTCCGTAATCACACAGAAGAAAAACTCCGGGATTTTGTTTTTTATAACTATTTTAAACGGTTACTATTTTAAGCTGTTGGTGTTTCTCCTTTAATAATTGTCTTAAGCGGCAGACCGAATGTTTCCGCAAACCAGTCTTCCAGCGCCTGTAATTGCTGCATTTCGACAGAGGCGTTTTCCACCGTATGAATCTCCAGCGTGGCAGTCGTAGCGTCGGCACCGGGGATAATAGCGGTTACGGTATTGCTTTCCGAGTAATCCAGGCTTTCCGCCAAAGCGAGGAGTAACGCCAGTTTGCCTGCGATTCCCCAGTCCTTTTCCGTCAGCAGGGGACGGTAGGCGTGGTTTTTAAAATAGCGTTTGGCAATGCCGTTATGCCAGCCTGCGGTTACGGCGCAAAGCATCTGTTCTGAATGGGTCAGGCCAAAGATTTTTGCATTCAGAATCATGTACGCGGAGTGACGGGCATGACTGTAATAGTTGATGGTGATGCCGATATCATGGAGCAGCGCGGCTGTCTTCAGAATCTTCCGGTACTGCCTGCCCAGACCGTGCAGTCCGTGCCAGCCGTCGAACATGGATAGGGCTAAGGCAGCCACGTGCCGGTTATGTTCGATATTTACCGAAAAAAGCCGGAGTACGTTCTGGGTACTTTCTTCCAAAATATCATCTGCGATCAGGGGTACGTTATTCGTCCTGGCATAGTAATCATAAAACAGTCCTTCACGCAGACCGCAGCCTGATGTAACGATGCGTTTGCTGTTCGTCTGTGTGAGCAGGCAGTTGATAATGGAAGCGCCGGCGAGAATGATGTCGGCGCGCTCTTCCGAAAGGCCGGGGATGTTCCTGCGTTCTTCCAGCGTAGTTCCCTGCAGTTTTTTGAACAGCGCGCGGAAACTCTGGGCGCTGTAGATGTAATTATGGACCCGGCTGGAGGGATAATTCCTGCTTCTCTGGATCATCTTGGCAACGGTACGGGCCGTGCCGCCGACACCGATCAGAGGCAGGTTGGCATCCTTCAGCCAGGGATACTGCTCCATCCGGGTAGAGATAAAAAAGTTGATATCGCTGTATGCCGAAGACGGCATGGTGTCGCGGATATGAAAAATATCCGTTGTGTTTACAGCTCCCAGGGGGATGGAAACAGATTCAACCAGTTTGCGGTTCCGGAAAAGAATCAGCTCTGTGGAGCCGCCGCCAAGGTCAAAAACGATGCCGTCTTTCATGGGCAGGGTATTGATTACGCCCAGATAACTGAGCTGTGCTTCCATGTTTCCTGAGATGATGTGAAGCCGGATTCCGGTTTTTTCAAACACTTCTTTGGCCAGCTGGCTGCCGTTCCGGGCATTACGGATCGCGGCGGTGGCCACGGCGATGATTTTGTCCGTCTTATACTGCCGGCACATGTAGGCAAAAGACTGCATGACCTGCAGCGTGCTGTCGAATGCTTCTTTGGAAAGCAGTCCGTCGCCCTCCGTCTTTTGCGCAAGCCGCAGCATCTCTTTCTGATTGAAGACCATGTTGTAGGAGCCGCTTTTGTAAATATGGCTGATGACAAGGCGGGCTGAGTTGGAGCCGATGTCGATGATTGCGATTCTCTGCATAACGCTTCTCCCGTATGGGTAAGGAACCGGTTCTTCAATAGCACGGTTCCCGGCCGGAATTTTTACCTGCAACTGATAATCCGTTTTCTTTGCAGGATGTTTACAGCTTTCTTCTTACCTGTCTATTATACCGCATTCTGTGAAATTGACAAAATTTCATAAAATATATTTTAAAGATATGGCTTTTTACAAGGATTTTTTAGAGTTGTGTCGAAAACTTAAATAATAACTATATGCAGAAAACAGCAAATACATTATGAGAAGTTACGGAGAAGATTATGAAACGCAAAACTTATACAACGCTGGCGGCGATCCATCTGGGCTCTGAGATGCTGCGCCTGCGGATTGTGGAGTACCGCAGTCTGAGCCGGATCAAGGTCATAGAGCAGTGCGAGTATCCGATCCGCCTGGGGGAAGAGGCTTTTAAGAACAAAAGTATTCCCTTCTCTATGGTAGAAGAAATCTGCCAGGTGCTGCAGGGATTCAAGGAACTGATGCAGGAATACGGCACGGACGTGTATACGGCCCAGGCAACTACGGCGGTGCGGGAAGCCAGCAATAAAGTGTTTATGCTGGACCAGATCAAACTGCGGACCGGACTGGATGTGACCGTGGCGGAAATGCCCATGGAAATTTATACAAAGTATGTGGCTATCCGTAAGACTGTGAGGGACCAGCATATTTCCAGTGACAAAGGCCTGATGCTGCTGGACATTTCCTCCGGCGGCCTGGGGGTATCCCTGGTGCAGGATGAACAGATCCGGTTCCAGGAGAATTTCCATATCGGTATCATCCGGATCAAGGAAAGCTTTAATAATTACCAGCGCAGCAGCCTGCATTTCAACAAAGCGCTGATGCAGTTTTTGTCCAGCACCATGGGACCGGTGCGCAAAGCGCTGGAAGGACAGGCAGTAAAATACCTGGTGCTCTCCGGTACGGAAACAGAACTGCTGCTGAAAGTAATGGGTATTCGCAACAAAAATAAAGTGCAACGGGTCACCACGGAAGATTTCCGGAATTTCTTTGAAAAGGTCCGGAAGCTGAACCTGCCCCAGCTGCGGAAGACGTATCAGTTGACAGAAACGGAAGCGGAACTGGCGCTGCCTATGGTGCTGCTTTACGAAAAACTGCTGGACCTTGCGCCCGCGGCTAAGGAGATTATCATTACCAGCGATACTTTCCTGGACGGGTTGATTCTGCTGCGGATCATCCGGGAAAAAGATGAGAATTACACCCGTATGCTGGAAGAGGAAAAGATGAGCCTCGTCCATCATGTAGGGGAAGATTATGAGTATGACTACAAGCATGTAACCCAGGTGGAACGGCTGGCGTTGGTTATATTTGACCGGATTGGGAAAAAGTACGGGCTGGACGATCATTGCCGGCTGTTGCTGCGGGCTGCGGCCATCCTTCATGATATCGGCAAGTATGTTTCCATGCGCAGCCATTCCCTGTACTCCTACCAGCTGATCATGGGTACCGACTTGTTGGGCTTTACGGAAGAGGACAAGCAGATCATCGCCATGGCCTCCTACTACCATGCCCACAATGTAATGGAGCGGGATGAAAAACGGGTGCCGGAACTGAAAAGCGAACTGGTTCCCGTGGTGGCGAAACTGTCCGCCATCATCCGGCTGGCCGACGCGCTGGACCGGAGTTACATGCAGAAGATACAGCAATGCAAGGTTACCCTGCACAACCGGGAGCTGACTATAGAAGTGGTCAGCAAGGCAGACCTGGATCTGGAAGAGTGGACCTTTGCTTCCAAAGTGTTGATGATGGAAGAAGTATACGGATTTAAAGTACGTCTGGAACGGGTGGAATCATTATGAGCGAAAGCAAGAGCAAG
>JAFSOW010000210.1 GCA_017443165.1 Acidaminococcaceae bacterium
GTATTATAACATGGGTTAAAGAAACGACAAATGAATCTTACGCCGGCTAAAAACAAAAAACTGAAGATACTGATCCTCTCTGCCCCCATCGGTAGCGGTCACCGGATGGCTGCCGCGGCACTGGAGGAAGCCTTGTTGCGCCTGGAAAACGTGGAAGTGGTGCAGGGGAACGTGTTTGATTTTTTCCCGTCAGTCATCGGAAAGGCGTTTCTGAAGTTTTATGAAACCGTCCTGGCGGTTTGCCCCTGGCTGTACGCTTTCTCCTACCGCTGGAGCAATCAGGACGGCGGTTCCTTGTGGATGCGCAACCTGATCAATGGATTTTTGCTGCGTCTGGGTAAATCATTTATCGAAGAGGTAAAGCCTGATGCAGTGTTCAGTACCCATGCTACGCCTACAGGTATTCTTTCACTGTATAAACAGAAATTTGACCCCGGGCTGTGGCTGGGGGTTGTGGTGACGGATTTCACCGTGCACCGCTGGCTTGTGTGTCCGGGGGTGGACGCTTATTTTGTTGCGGATGAAAAACTGTTTGGGCAGATAGGTTCTGCAGCAGGACATTCTGAAACGCAGCCCGTGTTTTATGGTTGGGGCATTCCGGTGCGCGGCAGGTTTACGGAAAAGCAGGAACTTGCAACAGTACGTGGTGAAGCACGCAGCAGGTTTGGCTGGCCTGAGGAGGCCTTTGTCTGCCTGCTGGCAGGTGGAGGCGGCGGTATGCTGCCCATGGAAGAGATTGTGGGAAGCCTGCAAAACGAAAAGTTTAAAGATATTTATGTAGTTGCGGTTACGGGGCACAACGACGGGCTGCGCAAGAAACTGGAAGCAATGCAAAAAGTGTTTTCGAAGCGTGAGGCCGATGACAGTATCTCCCGTCTGACGGTACTCGGCTTTACCGATGAAATGCCGCAGCTGATGCAGGCGGCGGATGTGGTCATTACCAAAGCCGGCGGCGTATCTCTTGCGGAATGCCTGGAGTGCGGAGCGAATGTTTTGATTTATCATCCTCTGCCCGGGCAGGAACAGGGGAACACGGTGTTTTTACAACAGGAGTATGGCGCTGCGGCAGTAACGGATATCCGGCAACTGGACGATTATCTGGAACGTGAGAAGAAGGTTTCTCTTTCGGAACGGCTGCAAAGGCAGAAAATGCGGAAGCAGCGTTACGGACACCGGGCCGCGGCGGGGCGGATCGCGGAACTCACGGACAAACTTCGGGGTCGCTGATTTTTGTCCGTATTTCTGCTGCGCTGTTGATGTATGTTTCTTCCGGATATTTTACGGCTTTTGTACTATTTAATGAAGAAAAAACGAAAAACACATTGACTTTATGACAGCCGTTGTGCTATGTATATTAAAGTAACCTTATTTTTCATGACACTGTAAAATTCAATATTTCATATAAAGGGCACCCAAATTTCAGAAAAGAGGCGGTTTAATGGATCGATTTTACTGGGCTGCACTGGGAGCTGCCAAAGGGGTTGATACGGCGCGTCTGCTTGCGCTGGTCAGGTCTTTTGGCAGCCCACAGGATCTGTATGAAGCGGAGGAAGCGGATATTCTTGCCACGGGAATCCTTTCGCCGGAACGTACTGCGAAATTTGTTGAAAGCATCAGGAAGAACAGAAGGCTTCCGGAAATGTTGCAGGAGCAATGTGAACGGTTACACATTTCTGTTGTTACTGTCGTCAGTTCCGCATATCCGGAACGTCTGAAGCGGATTCTGCGCCCACCGGCAGTTTTGTATGTGAAAGGAACACTGCCGGATTGCCGGTACAGCATAGGTATGGCAGGTTCCCGCCTGGCGGATGCCTATGGCAAAAAGGCAGCGGCCTGCTTTGGCAGGGCTCTGGCAGAAGCCGGGGTGACTGTTGTCAGCGGAGGCGCAAAAGGCATCGACACAGCTTCCCATGAAGGGGCGCTGCAGGGTGGGGGAAAAACGGTGGCAGTACTGGGCTGCGGCCCGGATATTGTTTATCCGCCTGAGAACCATAGGCTGTTTGAAAAAATCGAAGCGAACGGCGCGCTTGTTTCCGAGTATCCGCCCGGAACCCGGCCGGACCGGTTTCGTTTTCCGGAGCGCAACCGGATCATCAGCGGTATCTGCCAGGGCGTTGTGCTCGTGCAGGCTGCGAAGCGGAGCGGGGCGTTGATCACGGCAGAGTTTGCCATGGATGAAGGGCGCGAGGTGTTCTGTGTTCCCGGCAATATCTTTACAGATAAAAGCGCCGGGCCCCATCGGCTGATTAAGGCGGGGGCGCGTCTGGCTGATTCCCCGCAGGATATCATGGAAGAGGTCTTTCCGGAATTATGCGGAAGCGCCCATTCCAATCTTTTTACGGGGCTTAACGGCGCGGCGCCGTTGGGCAAATGCTCCGGAGAACAGCAGAAAATACTGGACCTGCTGACCCGGGGGCCCCAGACGCTGGAGCAACTGGTAACGGCAGCCGGTTTCGGCGTTGGAGAGGCCAGCGTCATGCTGCTGGAACTGCAGATGAAAGGCTTTGTGCAGATGAATGCCGCGCAGCAGTATTTTCTCATCTGATTAAGCTGATTGTTTTAATCAGCGCAGTGATTGCCGGCTGCAACCACCAGCACGCGGATTGTTTTTGAATCGGTTAATTACCCAAATCATTTTATGGGAGGATATATGAAGAAGAATCTGATTATTGTTGAATCACCGACTAAATCCAAGACGATTACCAGGTTTTTAGGTAAGAATTATGCAGTAAAAGCATCTATGGGTCACTTGCGTGACCTGCCCAAGAGTACGCTGGGCGTGGATGTCGAGAATGATTTCACGCCGAAGTACATCAATA
>JAFSOW010000211.1 GCA_017443165.1 Acidaminococcaceae bacterium
GTGTTGGTGATCTGGATGCGCCCGGCGGTGCCGTAGGTCTGCTGGTAGATTTTATAGCTGCCAAAACGCATCGGCTCGTTTACCCGAATCTCCTGGGTTTTGCTCTGTTTGCCATCCGGAGACGCGGCAGTCAGCACGCTGGCATAATCCAGTTTCCCGGTTTCGTCTTGGATGTGGAAGGAATCACAGGTGATGGTGGTGCCGTCGGAGAGGGTCAGGGCTTCCCCCGGCATCACCGTCTGGTCGGTCACCTTGGGCGTCATCAGCACCAGGGAACCGAACAAAAGCACCAGCAGGATGGACAGATGAACGAAAAAAGAGCCGTAAAAGCCCATTAGGTGCTTGGTATAAACGAGGGCTCCATTTGATGTTTCCGCTTTGGTAAAATGAACGGCGGATAGGTATGATGTGATTTTTTGGTATTCTTCTATATAATGGAAAGGCTTATCAAGAGCCGCTTCCTGTGCCCGATGCTTTAAGCGTTCCCCTGCTTTCCTGGTTTTGGGAAAGCGCAGGATGGAGCACAGCAGCAGGTTTAGGCAGAGCAGGATTTCCAGGGCATAGAAATACCAGGTGTGGAAAATATCAGTGAACCCCAGGCCCAGCAGCAGCATGGCAGTCTGCGACCCGTAAGCGTTCACATACGTCATGGCCGCTTCCTGCTGTGGAATCAGCGACCCTGCCAGCGACAGCGCCATCACGATCACCAGCAGGATCATCCCAAAGGTCATGGAGCGGAAAAAGGACAGTACTTTTTTCAAGGCACAGGTCTCCTTTGGCGGGTCAATTGGAAAGGGAATGGGAAAACGCCAGTGCGCTTACAGGATCAGTCTCCTCTCTCCAAACGCCGCTCGTATCACTTTTTTCCAGCGATTTCACGCATTTGCCATGTTATGTACAGATGGCATCCTGTTTGCGTTTCTTTCAAAAGAAAAGTGCCGCCCTCCCCGCCGGGGCCTTGCGGTTGCCCGCCCGGCAGGGAAGGACGGCGGCAGGTCAGGTCAGATTTCCAACAGCTTAAGCGCTTCCTCGATCAGGGCATCGGCCTTGTCCAGACAGCCGTTGTCCAGCCTGGAGTTATGGGCGCCCTCGCTGTTTTCCACGAACACGAAGTCCCAGTACCACTGGCCCTTACGGTTCAGGGCGCGCACAGCGTCCAGCTGCTCGTCTGTGTATTTGCCGGAGGCAACAGCGTCAGCCAGCTTGTCGGTGAGCTGGGCAAGTTTGTTGCCGATAGCAATCGTACGCTCCTCCATCTTTTCCTGAATGCCGTGGACGAAAGCGTCCAGGTCGGCATGGCAGGCGGCGCAGGTGGCCTTGATGGAATCGCTCTGCAGCGGGCTGATCAGGGCATGGCTCAGGTAGGTGGTGCCGTCTTCCTTGGTCACCTTTTCCATGTGGCAGTCCGCGCAGGTGAACATGCTGGCGTGCACGCTGCCAGCGCCCATGTAGGTTTCAAACTCGGGGTGCTGGGTTTTCAGCTGCTTGACGCCGGTGCGGGGGTTGGTGTAGTCGGTAAAGCCGATGGACTCGTAGAACGCGTACATATCGTCCGGGTTCATGACGGAAAGGCCAGTGTAGGGCAGGGTGGTGGCTTTTCCGTCCGGGGCGAAGTAGTATTCCACGTGGCACTGGGCGCACACGGCGGTCTGAGCGGGTACCTTGCCCATGTCATCGCCCATGGCGTTGGCCAGGTACAGGTGGGTCACGGTGTTGCCTTCGCCGGGGGTGTTAGCATGACAATTGTAGCAGCCCATGGATTCGTTGATGTTCTGCAGCGCGTCCTCAAAGGGAATGCTGTAGGCTTCGTCGCCCATTTCATTCACCATATGGGTGTAGTCCGCGGTTTTGCAGGTCCAGCAGTTGGCCAGCTTATGGGGCCGGCCGGTGGCCTGCACGTCTTCCACGCAGTAGAAGTGGCCGCGGGCGCTGCCGTAGTAGGTGTTGAAGGCCATCCCCTCGTAGACGGTGGCGATCATGGGGTATTCCGCCACATGGTCGATCACGTCCTTGTTCTCCTCGGTGGCCATGTAGCTGGCGTACACGTCGGGGAACTTTTCCGCCCAGTCGGCGGAGTTGATCTTGGTCACGCCGGTCTTGACTTCCACCACTTTCGCGGTGTCAGCCAGGGCGCAGCTTGCAACGCACAGCAGCAGCGCAGTCACGATCGTGGCCAGGATGATCTTTCTCATGGCTGATTCTCCTCCCTCGTATTGCCAAACGGCGTACCCGCGAAGGCCGCGCGGACGCGCCGGATGAGCCGAATGATGATATACGAGAAAAACGCTGAAAAGCGGTTTTCCAGCCGGGTTCCAACGTCATTCGTGCACTCCTTTCCTTCTGATAGTTTCATCATACCCTAAACTATCATATTCCGTCAATATTGGACAAGAGGCCAACATCCTGGAAAAATTCCGATCAGGATTCCTCCTGACCGGGGAACTGCTTTAGTGAAATCTTGAACTTGGTGTGCACCTTGTATCCGATTCGGACATCCACCCGCTCTTTCAACCAGTAGCCTCGCTTTTCGTAGCATCTCCGTCGCCTTTGTCACTTTACGATTCACTTTTGCCACCTCCTGACTCAAGGTCAGTTTGGTACTACGCCATAGAAGTCGTGAAAAGTCAAGCGTAATAGAAAAACGGTTGTTTCTTTTATCAAGCAAAATGAAAGGCGAGAAACTCGCCTCGCCAGAAATCTTTTCATTTTATCGGAGAAATAGACTAAAAGCTGAAACTTGAATTTACTGCGTAAAAAACCTGTAGGCCATAAGGTCACTGAAAAAGTCAGTTCAGCAAAGGGCTGGCTTTTTCAGTTATATAAAAGTATAATAAGGGGGAAAGAGAGGCGGGATAAAAGTGCTGAAAGCGATAGTTCAAACAGAAATGTGTTTATCGCCATACGAAGGGCTGTATGAAAAAATTATCCCGCCGGGACATATTTTACGGAGGCTGAAAGAGAACATTGATTTCAGCTTTGTGAAC
>JAFSOW010000212.1 GCA_017443165.1 Acidaminococcaceae bacterium
TACTGCGTGCCCTGCGAATCTTTCTGGACCGAACATCAGCTGGTAGACGGGAACTGCCCGGATTGCGGCCGTCCCGTAGAGAAGATGCAGGAAGAAAGCTATTTCTTCAAGATGAGCAAGTACGCGGACCGCATGCTGCAATATATTGACGAGCATCCGGATTTCATCCAGCCGGTAGCACGCCGCAACGAAATGATCAACTTTATCAAACAGGGCCTGGAAGATCTCTGCGTAACCCGCACTTCTTTTGACTGGGGTATCAAGGCGCCCTTCGATCCCAAGCATGTTGTGTATGTATGGTTCGATGCCCTGCTGAACTACATGACCGCCATCGGTTATAAAGCGGACGAAGAGATGTTCAACAAGTACTGGCCGGCGGACATCCATCTGGTAGGCAAGGAAATCGTGCGTTTCCATTCCATCATCTGGCCCATCATGCTGATGGCCATGGGCGAAGCCATTCCGAAAAAAGTATACGGCCACGGCTGGCTGGTAGTGGATGGCACCAAGATGAGCAAATCCATCGGCAACGTGGTGGACCCCAACGGCCTGATTGACGAGTTCGGGGCTGACGCGATCCGTTACTTCCTGCTGCGGGAAATCAATCTGGGCAGCGACGGCAACTTCAGCCGTGACGCTATCATCAACCGCATCAACGCGGACCTGGCCAATGACCTGGGCAACCTGCTGTACCGTACTGTCAGCATGGTGGAAAAATATCATGACGGCGAACTGAAAAACTGCCCGGCCGTAGCGCAGGATGTGGATACGGATCTGGTCAAACTGGCGGAAGCTACACTGGCTTCTTATCAGGAACATATGGATAAGCTGGAAATCAATGACGCCATCAAAGCGGTATGGGGTCTTGTGGCCAGCGCCAACAAATATATTGATGACACGGCTCCCTGGAAACTGGCCAAGGAACCGGCTGATGCCGACCGCCTGCATCTGGTGCTGTACAACCTGGCGGAAGTGTTGCGCTTTGTGGCCGTGATGATCGAGCCGTTCATTCCGGGGACCACACCGGAAATCTTAAGACAGCTGGGACTGGAATGCAAAGAACAGAACCTGCTGGAAGATTTAAAGTGGGGCGGCATTGCCGACGGCACCAAAGTGGTGAAGGGCGAACCGCTGTATCCGCGTATTGACGTGCTGCCGGACGGCCGTACTCTGATCGGCGCCACCAAAAAATACGCAGGCAAAGTGTACAATCCGGAAACCGGCAAGCATGAAGAGTATCATCCGGAGCCGGCCAAGGCAGCAAACAATAAGCAAGAGAAAAAGAGTGATAACAAAAAGATTGACGCCTTAGCGGAAGCCCAGGCGAAAGCGGAAGAAGCCAAAGCGAAAGCCCTGGCGGCAAAGGAAGCGGCAGCGAAAAAAGCAACCTCCGCGGCCGATGCAGCCAGTGACGCGGTAGCGGCAGCAGGTGATGCGGCCAAAGCAGTAGGCGGCGCAGTGCTGGCGGCCGTGGCTTCTGCCAAAGCACGGGTCAGCGCGGCGGCTGACGATGCGGTGCGCACGGCGACCGAAGTGAAGAACGCGGCGCTGGAAGCGGCCCGTGGCAGTGAAGCGCAAAAATCCGCCCCGGCAGCAGAAGGCGAAATCACCATTGACGACTTTGCCACAATTGATTTACGGGTGGCCAAAATTCTGTCTGCAGAACGGGTGCCTAAAACCGATAAACTGATGAAGATCCAGGTGCAGCTGGGCGAAGAGGAACGCACCATCGTGTCCGGCATTGCCCAGTATTACACGCCGGAAGAACTGGTGGGCCGCAATGTTATCGTAATCAAGAACCTGAAACCGACCAAGCTCCGTGGTATTATGTCTTACGGCATGCTGCTGGCGGCTTCCGACGGGGAAGGGAACCTGGTGCTGGCAGACGCGCCCAACATTAAGAGCGGCAGCAAGGTAAAATAAAACGCGTAAAAAGATTTCGCAAAACTGTTTACGTTTGTGATTCCATGGACTCATGTGCCTGCGGCTTCGAAACTCAGGGCTGCGCCCCTCAGACAGTCTCGCCGCTGCGGCACATTTCATCTCATGGAATTACACAAACGCTCACAATGTTTTGCTCCATCTTTTCACGCTCAACGTATTATTTTAATAAATTGTTTATGAAGGTTTTCTTATGTCACGTTTAGGTATTATAGACACCCACGCGCACTTAGATGATAACCGTTTTGACGCAGACCGCGCCGATGTAATGGCGCGACTTGCCAATGATATGGAGGCGGTCATCACTCAGGGCACCACGTATGAATCGTCGGTTGCCTCTGTAAAGACGGCGGAGCAATATGATTTTGTGTATGCCGCGGTAGGCTGGCACCCGGAAGATCTGGCCGGCATTAAAGACGAAAGCTACATTGCCGGACTGGAGCAGCTGGCCCGGGACCATACAAAAGTAGTAGCCATCGGGGAAATCGGGCTGGATTATTATTGGAAGGAAAACGAGCCGAAGGAAGTGCAGCTGCTGCGTTTAAAACAGCAGTGCGACCTGGCGTACCAGCTGGACCTGCCGGTAGTGATCCATAACCGGGAAGCCCACGGCGACTGCCTGAACTTTTTCCAGAATGAAGTTCCCAAAGAACTGAAGGTAGTGTTTCACTGTTATTCCGGTTCCCTGGAAATGGCGAAGGAACTGTGGAAACGCGGTTACTATTTAGGTTTTGGCGGAACCTCTACCTATAAAAATAATAAGAAGGCGCGGGAAGTGCTGGCAGCCTGTCCGGAAGAATTATTTGTCCTGGAAACGGATTGTCCCTATCTGGCTCCGGAGCCTTTCCGGGGACGGCGCAACGACCCCAGCCTTACAGAATTTGTTGCCAAAAACGCGGCCCTGGTCCGGGGCACAGGTTTTGAGCATATTGCGGAGCAGACCACGAAGAATGCCCGCACGTTGTTTAACAAAATGTTTCGTGCGTAAAAAGATTTTGCAACAGCTATAGTTATTGAAAAAACACAAAAGAGGGATGAGACCATGGAGGATGGCGAAAAGAAGGCTTCAGTATCTGCATTAAAAGCAATCAAAGAGCGTCGCAGCATCCGTAAATTTAAATCAGACTCCATATCTGAAATGGATCTGCACACGATTCTGGAAGCGGGCATTGCGGCTCCTTCTTCCAAAAACCGGCAGCCCTGGCACTTTACGGTGGTACGGGGCGATGCCAAAGAAGAACTGGCGCGGGTCATGGAACGGGGCCTGAATCTGGAAGTAAAAGCCCACGAACCGTTTTTGCCGGAAAGCATGAGATTTATCAACGGTGCTTTTAACAGCGTGAATGTGATGCGGGAAGCACCGGTGGTGGTGATGGTGTCCAATGAGCTGGGCAAAGGAATTGACTTTGCGGGAAATTTGTCTGTAGATGAACGGGTTGCGGAAATCTGCAATGTGCAGTCCGTAGCGGCGGCTGTTGAAAATATGCTGATTGCGGCGCAGGAACTGGGCGTCGGCAGCCTGTGGATCTGTGATATCTTCTTTGCCTATCCGGAGATTTCCGAATGGCTGGACAAGAAAAATCCGGGGCACGGCATGCTGGTGGCAGCCCTTGCTTTCGGTTACGCGGATGAAGCGCCCAAGGCCCGGGCCCGGAAGAGCCTCCATGATGTGGCGACATTTTTAAAATGAGATATGTTCGTCGAAGCAGAAACGAATCGTATTGTGAGCAATTATAATTATTCATAAAATGTCCGTTTATGCGGAACGGACCAATGCCCCGTTTACAAAGTGGCGCAAGTGTCCAGAAGCTACTTGCGTGCTTGTACTGGGGTATTTTTTTAGAGAAAGGTCTTTACGTTAATGTTCTGGCTGCTGTTTCCTTATGAATATGTTGACAGTGTATTTTCAATCGATTATCAAAAATTAGTGCAAAAAGGCTATAAGGGAATCATATTTGATATCGATATGACGCTGGTTCCCCATGGGGCCGATTCCACAAAAGAAATCGACGCACTGTTTAAAACGGTTCATGAACTGGGTTTAAAAACACTTTTGTTAACGAATAACAGTGAGGAAAGAGTCAGGCGTTTTACTAAAAATATCGATACCCTCTACCTGTGCGATGCCAATAAACCGGAACCGGAAGGTTTTTTGAAAGCGGTAGAAATGATGGAAATACAAAAAGAGGAAACGGTTTACATCGGGGACCAGATTTTTATCGATATTTACGGCGCCAATAAATGCGGAATCGCCAATATACTTGTTCATTATGTGACGGCTGAGGAAGAGAAGAAAATCGGAATCAGGCGGAATTTGGAAAAAATAATTCTTAAACTTTACAGGATAACGAAATTTTATCAGCACAGACTGGGAGATATTCAGAAGACGGAGGCTGTTTGAAGATGCTTTTTTGTGAAATCCATCCCGTTTGTTATGAAATTTCTTTGAAAAAAGAAATTTGTAAACGGCATATCAGGGATTTGTTAAGCAAGGAAAAGTTTGCCAAAACAATCAATGATACATTGCTGCCTAACGTGGTTGCCAGTTACAGCTGCAATTTAATAAAAAGAGGCAAAGGCGTTGACTTGCGGCTTCAGGAAAACAAGGCTGTCAACATCCGGTTAGCCTGCCGGAAAATTGACGGGATTATGATTTATCCCGATGAAATATTTTCGTTTTGGCATACGGTTGGCAAAACTACCAAGGAAAAAGGGTACAAAGACGGACGCGTCATCATCCATAATAAGTTGATTCCCGGACTGGGCGGAGGCCTTTGCAATCTGGGGAATACCATACATTACATGATTCTGCACAGTCCTCTGGAAGTAGTTGAATTCCATCATCATTCCGACGCGCTGGCTCCGGAAGAAGGCAAAAGGGTGCCCTTCAGTACGGGCACTTCCATCAGCTATAATTACATTGATTACCGTTTCAAAAACAACACGGACCAGAATATCCAGCTCCATGTCTGGTGTGATGATGAAAAATTACATGCCGAGTTACGGAGTGAAAAAGAATTTCCCTGGAAATATTCCCTTGTGGAGGAAGACCATCATTTTCAAAAAGAAAACGAAAAGTATTTCAGGGTCTCTAAGATTTACAGGGAAGTTACGGACCGTTCAACGGGTGAAGTGCTCAATAAAGAACTCATTTTAAATAATCATTCTGAAGTTATGTATGATTACGACCTGATCCCGAAAGATCTGATTATGGACAGGTAGTGGAAGAAAGGATTTAATTATGGGAAACGCACCGGAACTGATTGTCATGCTTACTCATAATGACCTCACTGTTACTGACGCCTATGAAATCTTCGACCAGTGTAAAACATCCAAAGCAAAATTCTGGGGATTCAAAGAAGAGCCGCTGCCTCTGGAGCAAATGCAAAAATTATTTGCGTATATGAAGGACTGCGGGAAAACCACGTTTCTGGAAGTGGTTTCTTATAGTGAAAAAGAATGCCTGGAAGGCGCCCGGAAAGCGGTTGCATGCAATTGTGATTTTCTTATGGGCACCACATTTTTTGATTCCGTGAATGATTTTTGCAGGGTAAACCATCTTAACTATTTACCCTTTGTCGGCAAAATTACCGGCCGTCCCTCCGTGTTGGAAGGCACTCCGGAAGAGATGATAAATGAAGCCAATGCCTATATTGCAAAGGGCGTTTACGGTATTGATCTGCTGGGATACAGATATACAGGCGATGCCGCCCTTCTTAACAGGGATTTTGTAAAAAACATGAAAGTTCCGGTCTGCATTGCCGGCAGCGTAAACAGCTATGAACGGTTACAGGAGATAAAAGATGTCTCGCCCTGGGCCTTTACCATTGGCGGAGCGTTTTTTGAGAATAAATTTGACGGAACGATGAAAGAACAGATTGATAAAGTATGTAATTTTATGAAAGAATAACTCATTTCACAGGTAACGTTACGGTTCCCTTTACAGAAACAGTGAAGAAACAACGCGGCTTCTGCAGAGGGAGCTGTTTTATATTTAGTAGACTGGTTTTTGTATAAAAACTGATAAAAATGTTACTTTTTTAACTGCAAAGCTCTATTGTATACACAAAACATAGAAAAACATTGACACAATTTTTTGTAATTAATATAATTTCAAACAAATAGTTACAAAAAATAAAAGCAAATCCTTTGCAAATGTACAGCAGGATAGGACGAAAGGTAAATTGTAGCTATAAAAGGGCAAGGAGGGGAAATTATGAAATTCACTAAAAAATTATCAGGCGTATTAGTAGCAGGTATTCTGTTGGCGGCAATGACTGCAGGCTGCGGCGGTGGCGGCGGCGACAAAAAAGCGGCGGATAACAAAGGGGCGGAAGCCCTGATCGGCGCTAACTACGAATTGACCGGCAACGTAGCAAGCTACGGCCAGTCCGCACTGTCCGGATGCAAAATGGCGGTTGATGAAATCAACAAAGCCGGCGGCGTAAACGGCAAAAAACTGCGTATCGTAGAAGCCGACAACAAGTCGGAGCCTTCCGAATCCGGCAACGCGGCTACGAAACTCGTTACCCAGAACAAGCTGATCGGCTTCGTAGGGCCGGCTACTACCGGCTGCACCATGGCTGCCGAACCGATCGTAACGTCCAACAAACTGCCTTCCGTAGCGCCGACGGCCACTGCGGACGCGGTCACGTTTGACGCCAAGGCAGGCAAAGTACGTCAGTTCATTTTCCGCGCCTGCTTCATTGACCCGTTCCAGGGCAAAGTAATGGCAGCCTTCGCCCAGGACAAGCTGAAAGTTAAGAGCGTTGCGATCTACCGCGACAACTCCAGCGATTATTCCAAGGGCCTGGCTGACGCGTTTAAACAGAACTTCAAAGGCAAGATCGTTGCGGAAGAAGCCTATCTGGCAAAAGACATGGACTTCAAAGCCGGCCTGACCAAGATCAAAGCAACCAATCCGGAAGCGATCTACGTACCCGGTTACTATGAAGAAGTCGGCAAGATCGTAAAACAGGCCCGTGAAATCGGCCTGGAAGTTCCCATGATGGGCGGCGACGGCTGGGACAGCCCGAAGCTGATCGAAATCGCCGGCAAAGCCGCGCTGAACAAGACCTATTACAGCAGCGCGTACAGCGCGGATGATACCGATCCGTCCACCCAGAAGTTCATCAAAGCGTACAAAGAAAAATATCAGAAAGATCCGGATTTCTTCTCCATGATGGGCTACAACACCGTTCTGATCCTGGCTGACGCTTACAAGCGCGCCGGCAGCGAAGACGGCGTCAAGATCGCCGAAGCCATGGCCAAGACGAAAGACCTGCCGGTTGCCGGCGGCAAGCTGAGCTTCGATGAAAAGCACAACCCGATCGTTCCGGCTCTGGTCATTGAAGTAAAAGACGGCAAACCGACCTTTGTTGACAAGATTTCCTTCTGATTTAAAAAGGATTTGACGGGGTAATTCCGTGTGAATTATTTTCCGTAATACCGGACAGGCAAAAGTTTTATAAGGCGTTTCAAAAAAATGAGGACTGCAGCAGATTTTGCTGCAGTCCTTTTACTTTTGTTTTGGCCCGGACACATCTGCCGCGCAGGCAGTGTTTGCAGGGTTACTAATTATAAAACTTTCTGTGAAAAATTAAAGCATTTGTTGTTGCAATATGATTCCTTCCCAATATGTTGTGTGACAGTCCGCAGAAGCAGGCATGGGACAAGGGCTGCGGGTTTGCGCGGGCTGTCTTTTTATGATAAAATTAATACGCTGTTGGAGGAATACATATGAATAAGAAGAAAGAAAATAAAAACAGAACAATGCTGAAGCTGGCGAAGGGACTTACAGGCGCTGTATTTGCCGTAAGTGCTTTTATGTTGCCTGTAACCGGGTTTGCAGAAGAAGTGGCGGCAACTCCGAAGTATGTGATGCCCCAGGAACAGGTGTATCTGGATCCCAGCCAGGTGGAAGCAGCGAAAAAGCAGCTGGAAGCAGATGCGTTTTATAACGCGAATCCCCAAAACAATGCGCCGGTTGCTGCTGCAGAGAAAAAAGAAGTTGCAGAAGAGAATGCAGCCGGCATAAAAGAAGAAAAGGCGACTGAAGCTGTTAAGCCTGCTGAGGAAACGAAAGCCGTTGTAAAAACAGAAACGGCTAACAACGAAACAGCGGTTGCTCCGGAAAAGGCAGTGAAAGAAGAAATCAAAACAGAAAAGCCTGCGGTTCCGGAAGCAGTATCTCAAGACATACAAGTTAAAAATGAATCGGTGCAGAAGCCGGTGGAAGCAGCCCAGGCACCGCAGAAAGAGGAAAATGCGCAGCAGCAGGTGAATACTGTAGCTGCGGAACAGAAACAGGCAGTACCGGCACCGCAGAAATATGTGATGCCTCAGCAACAGGTGTATCTGGACCCCAGCCAGACAGAGGCAGCTAAGCAGCAGCTGGCAGCGGACGCGTTTTACAATGACCGGCCCCAGGCTAAAAATGTGGAAATTGTGTCCGGTGACAGGGTCATTGCGGACGTTAAAGTTATAGAAAAAGACGAGACAGAGAAAAATGTAACGGCCCCGCCTGCAGAAAACCCGGCAGAAAAACCAGTGACACCTGCGGTAAAAGATGTTAAAGAAGAACAGCCTGTAACGGTTCAGCCTAAGGAAACAGAAAAAGATAAAACGGAAACACCGGAAACGGCAAAAGAAAATGCAGCCAAACCGGAAACAGTTGCCGGTGTAACTGCGACCGATAATACAACCGGTGATACTACCGGGAATAAAACCGCAGTTTCGCAGCCGCAGGAAGCTTCCAAAAAGAAACCTGTCCGCCTGCACCACTTTGGCCTGGCCAAAGAATTTACGACCCATCAGGCTACGGTTGCAGGCGTATTGGAAGACGCGAAGATCAACATGGACGGCCGCACAGTCTATCCGCCGCCGGAAACAGAAATCACCGACGGTATGGTTATCCATGTGCTGGCCCGGAAGTCGTTCCTTTCCCGGGAAGAGGTGGAGGTGCCTTTCGGTACCCAGTTCATCGATGATCCGGAACTGGCCTTTGGCGATAAAAAGGTGGAAAAAGAAGGCGTGAAGGGCAAGGACCTGGTTATTTTCGAAAACATCACCCGTGCCGGTCACGAGCAGAAAATCGAGCTGGACCGCAAGCGTGTGACAGAACCGGTGAACGCTGTGGTACGGCAGGGCGTGGCCCAGTCTATCCTGACGCCGAATGGATATGTAAAATATAAGAAAGTTCTTTACGGGGAAGCAACGGCCTACACCTGGGGCGGCGGTGCCTCCGGTCATACTTCGGTAGGACTGTATCCAAAACGCGGCATCGTTGCGGTAGATCCCCGGGTAATCCCGTATTACACCAAGATGTACATCCCCGGCTACGGCATGGCCATAGCGGGAGACACGGGCGGCGCGATTGTGGGTACCCGCATCGACCTGTTCATGGACTCACTGCATGAATGCTACCAGTGGGGACGCCGGGACGTAGAGATTTATATTTTGGAATAAACCGTAAACATTGTCCAAGGAGCTCATTTTGTTAAAAGAAGTCATCATAGTAGAAGGAAAAATGGACACGGTGGCCGTAAAGCGCGCGCTGGAGTGTGATACCATTGAGACGGGCGGTTTTGCCCTGCGTCCGCAAACGTTGAAACAGATTGAAGCAGCGTACAAGAAGCGGGGCATTATCATTCTGACCGATCCGGACGGGTCCGGGGAACGGATCCGCAAGTTTCTGACAGAACGTTTTCCCGATGCGGGGCAGGCATTTGTACCCAAAAAGGACGCCCGGGTCCCCGATGACGTAGGCATCGAGCAGGCAAAACCGGAAGCGATTTTACTGGCACTGAGCAAGGTGCACCACCACGAATACAATCCGGAACCGGTGTTTAACGTGGCAGACCTGCGGGACAACGGATTGTCCGGCAGCCCGGAGGCCAGCCGTAAACGGGACCTGCTGGGGGCGGAATTAGGTATTGGCTACGGAACCGCGAAAACGTTTCTGCGCCGGCTGAACACCTATGGGGTTACCCGGGAAGAGTTTGAACGCGCGCTGGAAAAAGTGAAAGAAGAATAGGAACGAGACACGCATGGAAGATATTCAGCCCATCATTGCCAGGCGGGAAGTAACGGCACGTATCCTGCAGGCATTTCATCTAAAAGCAGATAAAAATCTGGGACAGAATTTTTTAGTGGAAGAATCGGTGGTCAGCCGGATTGCCAAAGCGGCGGAGCTGACTCCGGAAGACACGGTGCTGGAAATCGGTCCCGGCATCGGTACCCTGACCCAGGCGCTGGCAATGACCGGCGCATCGGTTGTGTCCGTGGAATTGGACAAACGGCTGATTCCGGTGCTGCAGGAAACGGTCGGTGCCTATAAAAACGTCCGCATCGTGCAGGGCGATATTTTAAAAGTCAATATTCCGGAAATCATTGCAGAAGTGAAAGCAGACCGGAAAACGGCAGACGCGGCTGGTGAAGTCGCAGAAGCAGAATCCGAAATAAAACAATCCGACACATTCAAAGTCTGCGCGAATCTTCCCTATTACATTACTACTCCCATCATCATGTACCTGCTGGAGCAGAAGCTCCCGTTGGAGCGGTTGGTAGTGATGGTGCAGAAGGAAGTGGCGGAACGGATGACCGCCGGACCGGGCGGACGTGAGTACGGCGCTATTTCCGTTGCAATGCAGTATTACACGGAACCGAAAATTGCCTTTATTGTGAAGGCAGGCTCGTTCTTACCGGCGCCCAAAGTGGACAGCGCTGTGCTGGTATGTAAAAGAAGAAGCACGCCTCCGGTGGAAGTGCGGGATGAAAAAACCTTCTTCAAAGTGGTGGCGGCGGCTTTTTCCGTGCGCCGGAAAATGCTGAACAACAGCCTGAAGAATATGGGCGGACTGAATGGGGAACAGGTGAAAGCCTGGCTGGACCGGGCCGGTATCGACGGCAGGCGCCGGGCGGAAACACTGAGCCTGGAAGAGTTTGCCATGCTGGCAAGAACGTGGGAAAAGAATTAAAAAGATTTCAGAGACATTAGAGGGGATTAGACGATGGCAGCCAAAAAACCGGTAATCGCAATGATGTACGATTTTGACAAGACCCTGTGCACCACGGACATGCAGGCGTACACA
>JAFSOW010000213.1 GCA_017443165.1 Acidaminococcaceae bacterium
CCCCCTGGCCGATGCCCACTTCAAAGGCAGCCAGTCCGTCCGGTTTCACATGCTGCGGCAGGCCTGCCGCAATCTTACGGTAGGCATTCAACCCGTCTTCTCCTCCGTCCAGCGCCAGCCGCGGTTCTTTCTGCACATCCCGGGCCAGGGTACCGATAACCTGCGCCGGGATATAGGGAGGATTGGACACCACAATGTCAAACTGCGCTTTCGCCGGCACCCGGGACCAGATATCCGACTGCAGGAACCAGGCGCGGTCTCCCACGCCCAACAGTGCCGCGTTTTCTTTCGCAACGGCCAGGGCCTCCGGCGAAATATCCACCGCCAGCCCCCGGCTTTCCGGCAATAATTTTAATAAGGAAAGAAGAATCGCCCCGCTGCCGGTTCCCATATCCAGGATATCGGGGCCTTTGTTCCCCGATTTTTCCTGCACGGCTGCAGATTCTGCCTGCCATGCCATGCCGGCCCGCTCCGCCGCCTGGACGGCTACCGCTTCCCGGTCTGCCACTTCCTGCTGCCAGACAGCCGCCTTTTCCGGGTCCGTTTCGTCCCGCAGCTTTTCCGAGGAAACCGCTTTCACCTTCTCAACGGCGGCTTTCGCCTCCTCCGCCTTTTTCCGCCAGAACGTTTCCTTCTCCAATTGGGTCAGGCTCTTCCCCGTACAGCACTGTACCAGCTTTTCCACCAGCAGTTCCGTTTCCGGACGGGGGATCAGCACGGCGGGCGTAACGTTAAACTCCCACTGCAAAAATGCTTTTCTTCCGATAATATAGGCCAGCGGTTCCCAGGCAGCCCTGCGCAACACGAATTCCCTGTATTTTTTCAGTTCTTCCGGCTGCAGTTCCTGCTGCAGGCGCATGAACAGGTCGATCCGGCGGCAGCCCAACACGTCACAAAGCAGTACCTCCGCGTCCAGGCGTGGATTCTCCAGGCCCTTTCCGGAAAAGTACTGCTGTGTCCATTGCAATATTTTATTTACAGTCCAAACGGCCTGTTCTGTCATTCTTTTCTTCCATTCTGCCCGCAGGATGCTGCTGTGGTTTTCTTCAGCCTGCGTTTCCTCCGGCAATCATTTTACCTGCTGTAATTTTTCTGCCTGGCTCGCCGTAGCCAGCGCGTCCAGCAGCTCAGACAGATCCCCGTTCACGATGGTATCCAGCTTATGCAGCGTCAGGCCGATCCGGTGATCGGTGACCCTGCCCTGGGGATAATTATAGGTACGGATCCGCTCGCTGCGGTCCCCGGTGCCCACCTGGCTCTTCCGTTCCGCCGCTTCCGACTGCTGCTGCTCCTGCTGTTTCATCTCCAGGATACGGGAACGCAGCACCCGCAGGCATTTTTCCCGGTTCTTCAGCTGGGACTTCTCATCCTGGCACTGGGCCACGATGCCTGTGGGGATATGGGTCATGCGCACTGCGGATTCCGTCTTGTTGACATACTGCCCGCCGGCGCCCCCGGCCCGGTAGGTATCGATCCGGATATCTTCCATGCGGATATCCACGTCCACCTCTTCCGCCACCGGCAGCACAGCCACCGTGCAGGTAGATGTATGGATCCGCCCCTGGGATTCCGTCTCCGGCACCCGCTGTACCCGGTGCACGCCGCTTTCAAATTTCATGCGGCCATAAGCCCCGGCGCCGGAAATCTGGGCTACCACTTCCTTAAAGCCGCCCAGCTCCGTGGGGTTGGCGTCCATCAGTTCCACGGACCAGCCCATGGTATCCGCATACCGGGTGTACATGCGGAACAGAACCTCCGCAAACAAGGCCGCTTCTTCCCCGCCGGCCCCGGCCCGGATCTCCAGGATGATATCCTTGTCGTCGTTGGGATCGCCGGGCAAAAGCAGCAGAGTCAGCTTCTTCTCATACTCCTCCAGCACCGGTTTAAGGGATTCCGCCTCTTCCCGGGCCATCTCCGCCAGTTCCGGATCGCTGTTTTCTTCCGCCACGGCCATATCGTCGTCATACAGGGCTTTCTGTTCCTTATATTCCCGGTACACGTTTACGATTTCCTGCAGTTTGGCATGGGCCTTCGCGTATTTCTGATATTCCTTCGGGTCAGAAACCACATCCGGGTCGGACAGCTTCGCTTCCAGATCCAGATACTTTTCTTCTACCCCGTGTAATTTTTCTAACATGTCTTTTCCTCACAGGAGACCGGTACAGACACCGTCTCCGCCACAGCCGGCGCCTGCAGCGCAATCGCGTCCGGCACCTGCATCTCCACTTTCTGCAGCTCTTCCTCCGGCAGCACCGCTTTTACGGAAGCGATGGCCACTTCGATCATCTCATCGTCCGGTTCCCGGGTGGTGAGTTTCTGCAGCAGAAGTCCCGGCATAATCAGCCGGTGCACCCAGGGTTTGTCGTTATTCTTCCCCGCAAAGCGGATCAGTTCATAACTGAGGCCCGCCACTACCGGCATCAGCACGATCCGGGACAGGATCCGTTCCAAGAGACTGGGCCAACCTAAAAAGGCAAAGATAAAGATGCTGATGAGCATGACGATCATCAGGAAGTTGGTGCCGCAGCGGGGATGCAGCCGGGGAAAGGTCCGCACATTCTCCACCGTCAGGGGCATGCCCGCCTCGTAGGTGAAAATCGTCTTGTGCTCCGCCCCGTGGTACTTGAACACCCGCTGGATATCTTCCATGGAAGATATGGCGGCAATATAAACCAGAAAGATGCCCATGCGCAGAAAGCCTTCCGCCAGGTTCAGGGTCAGGCTGCTCTGGGTCCACTGCTGCAGAAAGCGCATGGACCAGGTGGGAACAGCAATAAAAAGACCGACAGCCAGGGCCACGGAGGTCACCATGGTCAGGGCCATCTCTTTATCATCCATCTGCTCGTCTTCCTCGCCGGACACCTGGGCGGAATAGCTGAGGGCCTTCATGCCCATGACCAGCGATTCCACCAGAGCCACCACGCCCCGGAGCAGCGGCTTTTTAAGAATAGGATAGCGGTCGGCGATACTGTTGACCGGTTTCACGTCCACGTCAATGGTACCGTCCGCCTTGCGGACTGCCACCGCCACGTCTTTGGGACCGCGCATCATCACGCCTTCGATGACCGCCTGCCCGCCAATACTCAGTTTTGCCATAGTTTACACTTTTGTCAAAAAAGGTCTGAATACAACTACAGCAGAGCCGAAGCTCTGCTGTGTGAGTTGCTTTTATTTGCTTTCTACATTGTAACGCTTGTTGAACTTTTCGATACGGCCGCGGGCGGCTACGCTGCGCTGCTGGCCGGTATAGAACGGATGGCATTTGCTGCATACGTCCACGCGCAGCTCCGGTTTGGTGGAGCCGGTGATGAAGGTGTTGCCGCAGCCACAGGTTACTTTGCAGTCAGTATAAAATTTCGGATGGATTTTTTCTTTCATTTCTATGCAC